>NZ_JBEOPO010000020.1:0-91700 GCF_040310145.1 Shewanella sp. S1-49-MNA-CIBAN-0167
GCGGTAGTGTTAAGGCTGTTGTGGCCGAGTAAGTGCTGTACTGAGCGTAAATCTAACCCTTGTTCGAGCAGATGAGTGGCATAGCTGTGGCGTAAATTATGTGGGCTAATGGATTTGTGAATGTTGCAGTCGCTAATCACTTTTTTCATCGCCTTTTGAATGCCACCACGGTCCATTAGTGAGTCAGGTTTACCGTCTTTACCAGGAAATAAAAGCTGAGGATGACGATGAGTTTGCCAGTAATATCGCAGCGCTAACAATGTGCGCTGTGGTAAGGGTATTAGCCTATCCTTGCCACCTTTGGCATCACGGATATGCACCTGCATCAGAGCTGAATCAATATCGCCAACCTGTAATGAAATCGCTTCACCGAGGCGCAATCCCATACTGTACAAGGTTAAAAAGCACACTTGATATCGCAGCTTATGGGTGAGGCTAATGACGATGGATACTTCGGCAGGGGTCAATATATCGGGTAAACGTTTAACCTGCGGAGGCTTCACAATACTCAGCCACTCCCAGTGCTGGTTAAGAACATATCGATAGAAAAACTGTAATCCATTACGGTCGAGTTTTACGGTGCTCCAGGAGTGAGAGGCAATTAAATCAGCGAAGTAGCGTTTTAAATCATCGGTTGAAAGGTTATCAGGGCAACAGTCAAAATAAGCACTAATACGCCTGACAGCGCGGCTATAAGCGTCGATGGTAGCAGGCCGCTTGCCTTGCAGCGTTAAATTGGTAAGATGTTGTTCATAAAGACAATCAAAGCGTTGTTGTTCGTGAGCGTTCATAGTAATACTCCTAGATAGCTGCCAAGGTAGGCAGGGTCTAGTAAGTATTTATGATGGGGCTAAAGATGTGTTTTTATCTTTTCTGCCGCAGAGCGGCTTCGTTCAACAAACAGCATAAACCCATAAATATTGCAGTTAATGTCAATGGTGATTTCATTAGATTCTCCTTTCTGTCCTTAATTTGCTGGTATGCGTCCTTCTCCATTACCAAGCTCGAACGATTCGGAACGCGTAGGGTTTCCGGATCGGAGGCTAACTGTAGTCAATAAACTCACATTGTACAAAAAAAACACATATTTTATTCGTTCTTATCAACAGGCTGAGTTTGTTTCGATTTGTTTTTGGACATCATTGACGAGGTAAACTGCTTTAATTCACCCAATAAATGCTGATGAACGTGGGATAATTTAGGCTTATTGTGTTTATTAAATGCAATAGGGCGACACAAACTCATAGCTTGATAACCGAGTCTTGCGGTAAGTAAACCGCCACCGAGCCCCTGTGCAATTCGGGCAGATAACTTGCCGGTCATTTCCACCGATAATAATTGGGTCCCTAAATCGGTAATCACCTCTGTGCTCCCCGCGTAAATAAGATTAACCACAATGCTACGAATAAGTTTTATCCGACTCCAATAACCTAACTCAATCGCATAAATAGCAGCGACTTCATTGATCATTTTTTGATTACGCCACAAAATAATAGCCATATCCAGCGCGGCGAGCGGACTGGCCGCTAATAATAATGCCGACTCTGCAGCAAAACGATTAACTCGCTTTTTAGCAAGTAGATCACGTTCAGACAACACAATATCTTCAAATAATACAACGATTTCAGCATCATTATGTTCATGGCTACAGGCTTGTAGATATTGTTGCTTTGCCTCGTTATTTGGGTATTTGGCTAATATTGGTGCCAGAAATTGTTTAGCTTCACCCATTTGCATGCTTTGCGACAACCGTTCAGCTTTCGCTTGATGGTCACTCACCTTTTTAAGATTAACTAATTTACGCCATTCTTTAAGGGTCAACACCATCGCCCATACACTAACAATGGATAACACTGTTGCATAAAAACCAAATAACCACGGACTTTGCTGAAGAGAGTCAATTAACCCCATCACGGTTTGAACTATGACGAAGAACACCAAACCAATAATCGATAATCTTGCCAATAGTGACCAACGCTTGGGTGTTGCAGGTTTAATGCTGTCTTCCATTGAGGCTGGTAATTCTATTAAGGATTTCTCACAAATAAAGTCAATGTCTTCAAACGGTTTAGCGGGCTTAATAGGATCCGCTTTGGAATGCGCCTCTTGAGTCACGATTAAGTCTGACTCCGTAAATATTTGCGATTTCTTTATCGGCGAACTATGTGTAGATTCATTCATAACTAAGGCCCAAATTATTGCTCAAAATAAATCCATTAAGACAATTTATCGCCTAATAGGAACTCTAAAAGGTGATCGAGACGAATGTGTTCAAATTGCGGATTGTGATCATGAATATGACTTAAATTAGGCGGCAGAAAAGCACTAAAACTAAATCCTTGTTGTTGCCAAAATTCTGCATCAGGTAATGATGCCGGAACATCGCCAGGATATAAGGTCACTTTCTTACCATCAAGCCCAGTCCCTTTTACCACTTCTTGTTGAACACCATCAATATTGACCATCCCATGTTGAGTGGCCTTAATCGCACTTATCGCCATGGTTTCAACTTCACTGCCTTCAAAATTGGCATAATGCTGGCTTTGTTGTAGCATTGCGGTTAACAAACTGAGCACATGACTCTGTTGATCACGAGTCACTCTGTCTACTTGGCTAGCAGCAAATAAAACTTTATCAATCCGCGGTGAAAACAGACGTTTTATTAAACTCGACTGACCAAATTGAAAGCTCTCCATAATGCTGTTAAGTGCACGGCCCATGTCATTAAATTGCGCCTGACCATGATTAAGCGCATTTAAACAATCAACTAATACCAATTGGCGATCAAATCGAGAAAAGTAGTCACGATAAAAGGGCTTAACGACTTGTGATACGTACTGTTCATAACGCCGTTTAAGTACGTGATAATTTGAATCACTTGAGCTTGCAGATAATTCCGAATGCTGAATTGGACTCAAGGTAATCAATGGAAAGAATGTCAGTAACGGGGTATTTTCATATTCACCCGGTAATAACATACGCCCTGGTTGGGCGTGATAAAACCCCTGTTGCCGAACCAAATCAACCAATAAGGTTTGATACAAATCAGCAATGTGCTTAAGTTGTTGTTCATCCGCTAATAGGCTTAAGTCTAACTGCTCTACTGCCTGATTAAATGCCGCAAATAAAGGTGAATGGCTTAAACATGTCACGGTGGCCTGTTGCGACAAACACCAATGGGTAAAGTCTTGTTTAAGCATAGGTAAATCAAGTAACCACTCACCAGGATAATCAACAATATCGACATACAAGGTTGCGGTATCCGTCAACTTTGCTAACAAGCCTTGTTGTGGCTGATACTTAATCGCCAAGCGTAATTCAGTAATATTTTTGGTTGAAGCGGGCCAATAGGGAGGCGACGAGCTTAATGCATTTATTGCACCTTGATAATCAAAACTGGCAATATCTAAATCAGGTTGCATGGCACGGTTGACGGCAATTAATCGACCTTCGCGCGCCACTTGCCATAATGGTAAAGGATTGTGCTTGGCCCCTTTCCCGGCATGCAATAATTGGTTAACTAATCCGCTGATAAAAGCCGTTTTACCTGCACCTGATAATCCAGTCACAGCTAACCTAACATGACGGTCGGTACTACGATGAACCAAAGATTGCGCGGTTTGAGTGACGTGAAACAAGGAACGATCTAAAAATCTCATGATGGCTGATGGCTCCCCAAAAACACGGGCGGAAAACCGCCCATTAGTAGGATTAAAGACTATTTATTTGGCGTTTAAGATCAAAGTTGTCTGAAGTGACATGTTCTTCGAGTCGTCGTAAACGGACTTCTAATCCATTAAATTGACGATTAACATCAAACAACGCTTGCTTTGCAGGTTCACCCGCTTGCCAAACTTTCTTTTTAACTTCAATATCTTTGTGCTGATCTCTGTGTTGTAAGTTCTGTGGCTTAATATCTAATATCATCCATAAGGCAATATAAATAACAAACACAAACCCTGAGCCACCGAGTAAGAATATCGACACAGCGATGACACGTACTAGCCATGTTTCAAAGTTAAAATAATCAGCGATACCTGAACACACCCCAGCCACTTTACCACTTTTGGGGTTGCGGTATAAAGTACGACCATTAGCTGAGCTCATGTTTTGCTCTCCATTCTGGTGATTCAGTATCTAAAATCGCTTCTAATGTTTCGATGCGACTACTCATTTTCTCAGCTTTAGCAATTAAACCATTAAGCTGATTAAATTCTTCCTCAGTGAGTCCCTGGCTCACTTGTCGCTTACTGCGATAATGAAGAACCAACCAGATAGGTGCCACAATCACCATAAAGATGATAATTGGTGCAATAAGAAGATCCATATCCATAACTCACCTCTGAATAAATTTATGCTTTAGATTTAGGTTGTGCTTTTGCACTCATTTTTGCTTTTAATGCTGCTAATTCGTCATTGACAGAGTCTTCTGCTTCTAATGCTGCAAACTCGTCAGCGAGAACGTTCTTTTTACCTAAATCATATGATTCTACCTGTGCTTCAATCCCTTCAACTCGACGCTCATATTGTTCAAACTTCATCATCGCATCATCGATTTTGCTTGAATCAAGCTGCTTTTTTACTTCTAAACGTGAAGTGGCAGTTTGCTTACGCATAATGATGGTTTTTTGACGAGCACGGGCATCATTCAATTTTTCTTGAAGTTGAGCGATTTCATCTTTTAAACGAGCAACATGTTCTTCAACAACTTGCAGTTCCATTTCAAGAGCTTGCAGTAAACCAACTGTTTTTTGTTTTTCACTCAAAGCAGCTTTGGCTAAGTCTTCACGATCTTTGGATAACGCTAACTCAGCTTTATTCTGCCAATCTTGAACCTGCTCTTGAACACGAGCAATCCGACGAAGTAATTCTTTTTTCTCAGCCAATACTTTCGCTGAGGTTGAACGTACTTCAACAATAGTGTCTTCCATTTCTTGAATGATAAGACGGACCATTTTTTCTGGATCTTCGGCTTTATCAAGTATTGAGCTGATATTTGAATTAACGATATCAGCGAAGCGAGAGAAAATTCCCATAATGTGTTCCTCAAAATTAACGTGGATGTCGCAGTTAGTAATACACATTACGTGCCAATATTTACAAGTTAAATAATATCATACACTTAAACAAATATTTAACTTTTGCTTTCTTTTAACACTCAAGCCATTTATTATGATTTTCACCAATTATTAGTCTAAATCACTAACAATTTTGCGAGTAGCTAACTGTGAGTAAACAATTTCAGCAAAATAATCTCATCGGCCAATCTAATGCATTACTTGAAGTATTAGAACATGTGTCTAAAGTCGCGCCATTATCCAAGCCTGTGCTCATTATTGGTGAGCGCGGCACTGGCAAAGAATTAATTGCAGAACGACTACACTACTTATCTCCTCGTTGGGATCAAAGCTTTATTAAACTTAATTGTTCTTCACTAAGTGAAAATTTACTCGAAACTGAGCTTTTTGGCCATGAGTCTGGTGCATTTACTGGCGCAAAAGGTCGGCACGAAGGTCGTTTTGAACGCGCTGATGGTGGAACACTCTTTTTAGATGAACTCGCAAACACCTCGGGATTAATCCAAGAAAAGTTATTACGTGTCATCGAATATGGTGAATTTGAACGAGTGGGTGGCAGTAAAACAGTTCAATCTGATGTTCGGCTTATTTGTGCCGCCAATGAAGATTTACCGACCTTGGCAGAAAATGGTGAATTTAGAGCTGATTTACTCGACCGTTTAGCCTTTGATGTAATCACCTTACCTCCATTAAGACATAGAACCGAAGATATCATGACATTAGCAGAATATTTTGCTATTGGCATGGCAAGACAATTATCACTGGAATATTTTGGCGGTTTTAGTCCGCTGGCGATAGAACAATTAATGATGCACAGCTGGCCAGGGAACATCCGTGAATTAAAAAATGTCGTCGAGCGAAGTGTTTATCGCGAAGGGACTGATGGCCAAGAAATTGATCATATTATTTTAGACCCTTTTGCATCACCCTACCGTCCAGTAAATAGAGTCAAAACCCGAGAACGTCAAGCTATGCAGATTGAACATGCCACGGCCTCTGTTGCTGAGCCCATTGAGTCCCGTATTAACACCGACACATCAGCCGTATTGAGTAGCATCGAATTTCCAATAGATTTTAAAGAATATACCGAAAACAGTGAAATAGAATTATTGCAACGCGCATTGGCTGAAGGCCTGTATAATCAGAAAAAAACCGCCGATTTATTAGGCTTAAGCTATCATCAACTTCGTGGTATTTTGAAAAAGTACAACTTACTCGATAAGAGCTGAATGAAGCTTGGATATGCTCATTGCCCCAATGCAATGAACACTGTTAAAATAACCACTCAAAATCGATAAAATATGATCACACCATGCCTGTTATAGTAAAACGTTGGTACCAGCTGATGTCTCTATGTCTATCCAGCGTTATGTTGGCTGCATGCGGACAAGCACAATTACCTTCTGGTCTCGTATATTGTAGCGAAGGTAATCCCGAAAGTTTTAACCCCCAGCTTGTCACATCTGGCACCACTATTGATGCCACTTCACATCAGATTTACAGCAGATTGGTGAATTACAGCCAACAAAAAGCCGAGATGACTCCCGGCTTAGCAACATCATGGCAAATCTCCGATGATGGGTTACGTTATCTATTTACCTTGCGTGAGCATGTTAGCTTTCATAAGACGCGGCACTTTGCCCCTACAAGAGATTTTAATGCCGACGACGTGTTATTTTCATTTAACCGTATAATTGACCCCTTGCACCCATATCATTTAGTCAGCAGAACCGGTTATCCATTTTTTCAAAGTATAGGTTTTGCTGATTTAATCGATAAAATTGAAAAAGTAAACGATTACCAAGTTATCTTTCATTTAGTGCGTAAAGATGCTTCTTTTTTATCTAATCTCGCCACTGATTTTGCCGTAGTGTTATCGGCAGAATATGGTTATCAACTTTTAGCCCAGGGCAAGCCTGAAGATATTGATTATTACGCTGTAGGCACAGGACCTTTTCAGCTCAATCAGTATGTTAAAAATGAATATATTCGCTATAAAAAGAATCCAGTCTATTGGGGACCCACGGTTGAGATAGACCAATTGGTGTTTGATATTACCCCAAGAAGCACCGCGCGCATTGCCAAATTAATCACCGGAGACTGCAGTGTTTCAGCATTGCCCAAAGCGGGTGAGCTTGCAGTACTTAACCAACATAAGGATATTATTGTCGATACCAAACCCGGACTGAACGTGGCATTTTGGGCATTTAACACCCAAAAACCGCCATTAGATGATGTTAGGGTAAGGCGAGCGCTTGCACATGCTATCGATAAGAATAATATTTTAGACGTGGTATATAATGATACCGCCGTAGAGGCTACAGGGGTTTTGCCTCCAGCATCATGGGCTTATTCGAAAAACTTATCGCCTAATGAATATAACCCTGAAAAAGCCAAAGCTTTACTGCAACAAGCAGGCGTATCTAATTTATCCATTAATGTGTGGGCCATGCCTGTGGCGCGGATTTATAATCCTAGCGCACTGAAAACAGCGGAGCTTATTCAGGCAGATTTAGCCCGTATTGGGGTAAAACTTAATATCATTAGCTATGATTGGAGCGTGTTCACCCAGAAGTTAGCCAGTTCTAATTATGATTCGGTTCTCATTGGTTGGAATGCTGATAATAGCGACCCCGATAATTTTTTTACCCCGTTATTAAGCTGCGCAGCATTAGCCTCTAACAATAATCGCTCTCGCTGGTGCCAAAAAGACTTTGAACACTTATTAACCCAAGCCCAAAGTGTCTCAACTCAACCAGAACGTAAAGTTTTTTATCAAACCGCCGAAGCGATTATCAGCGATCAAGTTCCTATGGTGACACTTGCTCACGCTAAAAAAGTGGTCTTGAAAAAGAACAATATTACTAGCATGCAAATTAGATCTTATGGCGGCATTTCATTTGCCGGAACAACCAAAACAAAAGAGGAAAACCAATAAATGTGGCGTTACCTCTTTAGGCGCATAACGCTGTTTATGGCCACATCACTGTTAATGATAGCAGTGCTATTTATGGCATCGGGACAATTTCCTGTCAGTAAAACTTACTCGCTGTCGGGGATTCAGTACCCAACGATTGAGCAAAAACAGCAAATTGAACAAGATTATCAATTAAACGATAATCAATTATTGCAGTTTACTGCCTATTTACGCCAGCGTTTGTCGGGTAACTTAGGGATATCCAGTAACTCGCAGCAAGAGGTTTCAGAGGAACTGGCTTCAGTATTGCCTGCTTCATTTGAGCTGTCGTTATTTTCAGGATTTATTGCGGTGTTCTTTGGGGTTCCCATAGGTATTCTGGCTGCCTTAAGCAATAATAAAGCGCTTCAACATAGTATTTTAGCGGTCACTTTAACGGGTTATTCTATCCCGGTATTTTGGCTGGGGTTAACCCTATCTATGTGGTTTGGAGTCAATTTAGGCTGGTTGCCGATTTCAGGCCAAATTAATTTACTTTATGAAATTGAACCTGTCACGGGCTTCATGTTAATAGATACCTTATTATCTGATTCTGCTTATCGCATTCCGGCATTTCATGATGCTTTACTGCACTTGATATTACCCGCAGTCACTTTAGCGGTACTTCCCTTTACATTGGTGGTGAGGATCACTCGACAAGCCATTTTAAATGTAATGAATAAAACCTATATTCGAGCCGCTGAAGCGCGAGGTTTACACACAGCTAAAATACTGTTGCGCCATGCATTACCCAACGCCTTAATTCCAGTGCTAAAAAGTATTGGTTTAATGCTGGGATCGTTTGCTAGCTATGGCATCGTGGTTGAAGTTATCTTTTCGTGGCCAGGTGTAGGCAGCTGGTTAGTTTCGGGCATTTATCAGCGTGATTATACCGTCATTCAAGCAGGCATTTTATCTGTCTCATTATTAATCATTTTCTTGAGCATTTTGATTGATTTGCTTCATACCGCAATCAATCCAATGAGCAGAAAGGAATTGTATGCCTCGAATTAAAATTTACCAAGAAGATCATATTGCCTCACCGCTGTGGCGAATGTGGAAAACGTTTTCGGCTAATCCATTTGCCGTAATCGGTCTATGGGCCGTCATATTTTTATTAATATTAACTATTTTCGCCCCGATCATCGCGCCTTATTCGGCCGAGATGCAAGACCAACAAGTATTACTATTGCCGCCATCATGGGATCCTGCCGGTTCAGTAGAACACTTTCTTGGGACTGACGATCTTGGACGAGATATTTTTAGCCGCATCTTACACGGCGTACAATTAACCTTTGGTATGTCACTACTTATTGTGGCGGCTTCGCTGTTTTTTGGCTTTATTATTGGTTCGCTTTCAGGAATGATGCGCGGTATTAAGTCGAGTATTCTGGGTCACTTATTAGATGCACTCCTCTCTATTCCTTCATTATTAATGGCCATTTTAGTGGTCGCGGTTATGGGGCCAGGACTTAATAATGTGTTTTGGGGCGTGGGGATCGCGATGGTTCCACAATTTGTCCGTGTTATTCATCAAGCCGTTCATGAAGAGCTACAAAAACAATATGTCACTGCAGCAAAACTAGACGGTGCCAACTCATTGCAAGTTTTTTGGTATGTGATTATGCCCAACGTATGGGATGTGGTGATTATTCAGGTCACGATGGCAATCTCTGCGGCGATATTAGATATCGCTGCACTCGGTTTTTTAAACCTCGGAGCTCAGGCACCGAGTCCAGAGTGGGGGGCGATGGTCGCACAAGGGCTTGATAATTTACTGCTCGCACCTTGGACCGTAAGTATCCCTGGTATCGCCATTTTGTTTACCGTGTTATCGGTTAACTTAGTTGGTGATGGTTTACGTTCTGCGCTTGCACCGATAAGAAACTAACTTATGCCTTTACTCGATATTCGTAATCTCACGATTGAACTAGATACCCCCGAGGGCATTGTAAAAGTGCTCGAAAAAGTCAGTTTGACAATCAACCCAGGTGAAATTCATGGGCTGGTTGGCGAATCAGGCTCTGGGCGCAGTTTGTTAGCCAAAGCGATTTTGGGGGTGTTGGGTCCTAATTGGCATATTATTGCCGATCGTATGATGTGGGATGGAAAAAACTTATTGGAAATGAATGCCAAACAACGGCGTTGCCTAATGGGCAGCGAAATGGCGATGATTTTCCAAGATCCTTCAGGCAGTTTAGATCCGGTTAAAACCATTGGTAGTCAATTAATTGAAGCTATGGTGCCCAATAAAAATATTCCTTTTTGGCGACGCAGTCATGCGACCTATTTAAACGCGCAAAAATGGCTCCACAAAGTGGGTATAAAAAAACCCAAAATGCTAATGAAATGCTATCCATGGGAATTGTCTGAAGGCGAATGCCAAAAAGTCATGATTGCAATGGCTGTCGCCAATCATCCCAAACTACTCATTGCCGATGAGCCAACCAACTCTATGGAGCTTAATACTCAAGCGCAGATTTTTAGATTATTATCACAACTCAATCAACTGCAAAATGTGTCCATTTTATTGGTCAGCCATGAGCTCGAAACCATGGTGCATTGGTGTGACAACTTAACCATTCTGTACAGTGGTCAGGTTATGGAATCAGGACCCGTTAACGAAATGGTGGCCATGCCCTATCATCCTTACACGCGGGCATTATTAAAAAACCTACCTGATCATACTAAAAAAATGCGTCACAAAGCTAACTTACCCACACTGCAAGGGTCGGCACCGTCTCTGCAACATTTACCCGCGGGTTGTCGACTCGGCCCACGTTGCCCTGAAGCGCAGCGAACTTGTGTAAAACAGCCTAAACTTGAACATATTAAAGACCGCTATTTTGCCTGCCATTTCCCTTATAAAAGTGAGCAAGAAGATGACGACACCATTGCTTAAAGTGACTGAGTTAAGTAAGCAATACTTAACCGGTTATAAGCGTTTTAAACCTCAATATTATCAGGCATTGTCTCCAGTCTCATTTGAACTCGAGCGCGGTGAAACACTGGCAATTGTGGGAACAGTGGGATCAGGCAAAAGTACCCTTGCCCGAATTTTAGTCGGTGCAGAGCAACGTAGTGGCGGCGAAATATTTTTTGAAGGTGAAACATTAGAAACGCATAATTTAAAGCAGCGATGTCGGTTAATTAGAATGATTTTCCAAGATCCAACCACCTCGCTAAATCCACGTTTATCCATTGGTAACTTGCTTAAAGAACCGTTGCGATTTAATACACAATTAAATTCAACGGAACGTAAAGCCTTGGTCATTGAAACCTTAAGAAAAGTCGGCTTATTGCCCGAGCACGCAGACTTTTATCCGCACATGATTTCAGAAGGCCAAAAGCAGCGTGTCGCCGTTGCGCGGGCATTAATGCTTAATCCCAAAATTATTATTGCAGATGAAGCGCTGACAGCACTGGATTTATCGGTTCGATCTCAAATTATTAATCTGCTATTAAAACTCCAAAAAGAGATGGGTTTATCCTATATTTTCGTTTCACATAATCTCAATATTATCCGTCATGTAAGTGATAAAATTATGGTACTGCAAAATGGTCATATGGTTGAAAAATCCACCACTGAGGCCTTGTTTACCGCACCACAGCATGAATACACCCAGCGACTCATTAAAGAGCAAAGTCAATTTATGCAAAAGCGCTAAACTGCTCCAACCACTATGGTTTTGAGACCTTTTTAGCAAAAATCAGTGCCATTTAGTCGCCGAACTATTTATCCTAGAGCCAATGTTAAAGGAAGAAGCTTAAATATGATTATTAAACCTAAAATTCGTGGCTTTATTTGTACCACGACTCATCCTGTTGGCTGCGAAGCGAACGTAAAAGAACAAATCGAACTAATTAAAGCCAAAGGCAAAATGGCTAATGGGCCAAAAAAAGTACTGGTTGTCGGTTCTTCAAGTGGCTATGGCCTATCTTCTCGTATCGCTTCAGCATTTGGTAGCGACGCCGCCACCATCGGGGTGTTTTTCGAAAAACCAAGTTCTGAAACTAAGCCCGGTACTGCCGGTTGGTACAACACAGCGGCATTTGACAAGTTTGCCAAAGCAGAAGGCCTGTATTCAAAAAGCATTAACTGTGATGCATTCAGCCATCAAGCAAAGCAACAAGTTATTGAGCTTATCAAGCAAGATTTAGGTCAAATCGACATGGTGGTTTACTCACTGGCTTCTCCAGTTCGTAAATTGCCAGACACCGGTGAAGTTATCCGTTCATCACTTAAACCAATTGGCCAAACGTATACTGCCACGGCTGTTGATACCAACAAAAACACCATTATTGATACCTCTGTAGAGCCTGCTACTGAGCAAGAAATTGCTGACACCATCACGGTAATGGGCGGCCAAGATTGGGAATTATGGATGAGTGCGCTAAGCGAAGCTGGCGTATTAGCTGACAATTGCAAAACGGTTGCTTATAGCTACATTGGTACCGAATTGACTTGGCCTATTTATTGGCATGGCGCCTTGGGTAAAGCCAAAATGGATTTAGACCGCGCAGCTCACGCCCTTGACAGCAAATTATCAGTTACGGGTGGCTCAGCTAACGTTGCGGTGTTAAAAAGTGTGGTGACACAAGCGAGCTCAGCAATTCCCGTAATGCCACTTTACATCGCGATGGTATTTAAGAAAATGCGTCAAGAAGGCTTACATGAAGGCTGTATTGAACAAATCTACCGCTTATTCAGTGAACGCCTATACCGTGTTGATGGCCAAACACCAGCTGTTGACAGCGAAAATCGCTTACGCCTTGATGATTGGGAACTTCGCGAAGAAATTCAGCAGCATTGCCGTGATTTATGGCCGCAAGTCACCACTGAAAACTTAAGTGAATTAACTGACTACGATGAATACAAACAAGAGTTTTTAAAACTGTTCGGCTTTGGTATTGATGGTATTGATTATGAAGCCGACGTTGATCCGAGTGTCACGTTTGATGTGATTGAGCTATAGCATAAGTGAACAGGAAGCATAAGTGAACTAGAAGCTCAGTTATAGCACGTTAACGTAAAAAGCCGTAATGCCCTGCATTACGGCTTTTTTATGACTCCAGTCCCGCCCTGAAAGATGTTTACTATTTTTGAGCCGGGCACACACAAAAATGCCCAAATCTCGTCGTTGCCCTCACCTTTAATTGCCATTCACCCATATCTGTCTCTTTTTAGCTTTTTAGGCTATCGTGGCTAGATTACCCTGTCTGGGATGACATGATTCAATAACCTCATGCGGATAGTAGTGATGACTCACAAGTAATAAACGCCCTTTATACCTGCTCTTTGAGGGTTGAAGTCAGCATTAGATCCCTATATTAATAGTGAATAAGTGAATATTTATTGACCATGGTCAGCCCGTGATGGCTTATGGTTTGAGGTTAAACAATCGGTAAATAAATCAGTACTTGTTGTGAGTCTTGCTGTTGTTTTGGCTGAGGGTCACCAAACTCATTATCAGCAATCACGAGTCGCTCTAAAAATAAGGGGAAATCTCTTAGGGTAACATCATTCGCATTAACCCAATCGCGATACAGGTAGCCTATTGCCGCCGTAATACCATTATCATCACCATTGTATTTAACCCTCGCACATCGTCCCTGAGGGATCTCTTTGAGCTTAATCTGACTCGATTCTAACGCTAAAGGGTTCAACCTTGCTTGTGTCTCGGTATTTAACGATACACCAATATCAATTCGATATTGCGTTTTAGCAGATAACTCCGAGCTTGAGTAAAGCAAATTAAAGGTTCTACCGCTTGTAGGAGATAAAGCAAACTGTCGACGCCATTCAATAAATCGCGCAATAGTTTGAGGTAATAAAGCCGGATCACCATGATGTTCCATCACCGCTAATGCTTGCGTATCAAACGATACAATATCAACTGAGGGTTGCTTCTCTTGCTGACTAACATCTGCTTGAAACGATTTAAGCGGTTGTTGCTTAGCAAAAAAGTTGCCCCAATCAGGCGCTTGTTGGAATGATTGAGGGCTTTGACCAATACTGCGAGTAAACGATTCGATAAAGTGCTGTTCGTTACGATAGGCCAATTTAGCCGCGATTGTAGTCAGAGAAACTTGCTTGGCAAAACCTAATAAATGGGCGGCTTCTAGGCTTTTTAGTAATTCTACATAGGCGTCAATGGAGATATGATACAGCGCATAAAATAGCGCTTCAAAATGGCTTTGTGGTATATCGGCAATATCAGCTAACATTCCCAGGTCAAACGGCTCATGTAAATGCTGATCTAAATAAGCTAATGCTCGCTCAAATGCCTGATCAAGTCTATGGCTCATGTCGTCTCCTTTTGGGTGTAAGTCATCACATCCCGATCGCTATCAGAACCTAACTAATGTAAATTAACTTGTTGCTTGTGCGCAGGCAATAATACCTAATCTTTAGCCATTGTTTAGCCAAAGTTTAACCAAAATTGGAATAATGAAATTAATCAACTAATTGAATATCTAAGCCTTCTAACAAACTCAAGGCTTCAAATCGGCTGAATATGGCTTGTTTAACCTCATTACGGGTGATGTCAATGTGATAATTGCTTGCATCGGTAAAATTAGCACCGCTTAAATTAGTATGACTAAATTGGCTTAAAGTAAAATCTGTCCGTCGCAAATCGGCTTTGCTTAAATTGGCTTCTCTAAAATCAACATCGTGGGCACGACAATCTACCAATGTTATCTCGGGTAAATGAAGCGAGTAAAAGTTACTGCCATCGAGTAAACATTGCTCAAATTTAATGCTGGTTTGAGTCATAAATTGCGGCCACTGAGCTTTAGTCCAGTCAATACCTATCGCCTTACAGTCGCGAAAAATAACATCATCAAACTCAGTGGCGACGACAGATAACACGCTTAAATTACATTGACTAAAGACACATTCAATAAACTGGCAGTGACTGAAATCACTCTGACTCAAATCACATTGAATAAACTGACATCGCTCAAATATAACCAGCTTAATCTGCAAGACTCCCTGCTTGATAAGCTCAAACGTCTCATCGCAATAATGCGATAACTCAAATCGCTCAATATCATCTCCGCTGGTTAATGGTTTCATGCCTATATTACCTTTAAAAAAAAGACCTAGGCTAGCCTAGGTCTTTTGTTATTACTTACTATTAAAATGACTTAATTAGTCAGCAACAGGATACTCAATTTCAGCAACCGCTTTTAGTGAGGTGATCACAGCACGGTAATCAGCTTCACTGTATTGAGGCGCGATACGTTGTTTAAGCGTATTGATCAGCTTGTCATTGATGCCTTCTGCTTCATTGACTTTATCAACAACAATAACCGCATAACCAGTAGCTAATGATGCAGTGTCAATAGTGACACTGTTTTCAGCAGGAGCAGCAATCTTAAAGGCTTTGTTGGTAATGGCTTGGTCGATGTCTTGATTGAAACGACCTAATTTAGGCAAGGCGGTTAAGGTTGCACCGGTTAAGGTGTTATTACCCGCTTTTAACTGCGCCATATATTCAGCGGCTTTATCACGCGCACCGTCATTGGCTTTATCTTGCTTCAAACGTTCAACAACACCCGCTTTAACATCAACTAAGCTGATGATGCCTGCTGTTTGATGTGTTTTTATGCGAATCACCACAACATGGTTTGGCGCAAGTTCAATCACATCGCTGTTCATGCCACTGGCTAACACTTGGTCAGAAAACGCCGCTTTGATAAGCTCCGGGGTGTTAAATTTGGCGGGTACGTCGTCACGAGAAAATAACTGAGTTGTTTGTACTTTCGCATTAACAGCTTGCGCGGTTTCAGCTAAAGAATCAGGAATTTCGTAACTGGTATCAGCCAGCTTAGTTTGTAAGCTATAGTATACATCTAGCGCTTTCTTTTGTTGCAGCTGTGCTACTATTTTGGCTTTAACGTCGTCAAACGATGTCGCTTGGCTGGCTTGTAAATCAAGTAGCTTAATAATGTGATAGCCAAACTCACTTTTTACAATTGACGAGACTTGATCTTTTTGTAATCCAAAAAGTGCTTCATCAAATGCAGCATCCATTACACCTTGTTCAAACCAATCTAGCTTACCACCTTGTTGAGCGCTAAGCTGGTCATCAGAATCAGTTTTTGCCACTTCAGCAAAATCTTCACCCGCTATTAACTTGGCTTTAATGGCGTCTGCTTTGGCTTTATCTGCACTGTCGTCATCGGTTGCGGCAACAAAAATATGCGCAGCAAGACGTTTTTCAGCCGTTTTATATTGTGCTTTGTTATCGGCGTAATAAGCTTTTACTTCTTCATCAGAGGTTTCACTGTTTTTAGCCATTTCATCAGCATTCAATTCAACATACTCAAGACTGACTTTTTCAGGGCTCATATATTGCGATAAATTAGCATCGTAATAGCTTTGCACTTCTTCATCAGACACCGACACACTTGATAAAAAAGGTGTTGAGTCGACCACTAAGTAGCGGATGTCACGGGTTTGGCCTTGAACTTGTGCAAGCTGCTTAGCTTCGCCATCCAAAACAAACTCACTGCCCACTAGTGCGGTGAGTAACTGACGACGAGTCATATCAACACGCATCATGTTTCTAAAACTGGTGGTTTGATAACCTAACTGACGCAATACTGCTAGGTAGCGTTCATTGTCAAATTGACCATCAGTTTGAAATGCGGGTTCTTCGATAATCGCTTGTTTGATTTGCTCATCAGATACACGTAAGCCCAATTTATAAGCAGCTTGATCAATGAGTTTATCAGCAATTAAACGATCTAATACACCTTGTTTAATGCCGTTCATGTAAGAGTCATCAGCCGCTAATGCGGTAAACATTTCGCCAAGCTGTTCTTCAATACGAGAGCGTTCATTTTGAAAAGCTTGTTCTAGATCGTTGGCGGCGATTGCGTCACCATTAACAACTGCTGCAGGTACACCTGTGTTTGAGCCTAAATAACTGCTCACACCGGCAAAAGCAAAAGAAAGTATCACAAGGACTAGAATTGTTTTAGCAACAATCCCCTGTGATCCTTCACGAATTTTTTCTAACATCTGAATTCTCGCTTGTTGCGATTAATAAAATAAAAAGGCGCATCACCTTGTGGCTGCGCCTTATTGTAAATTATACGGAGTTATCAGACGCTACCACGGGCAAAACCCAATACTCCCAACATGTATTATGCCACGCATATTACAGGTTGCTTTTCGTAAAAAGCACCGCCTAAGCAGTGCTTACTTTACGAATGCCTTACAAAGGCCACGTTGTTAATAATTAATTAACAGCGTCTTTTAGCGCTTTGCCAGCTTTGAACGCAGGAATGTTCGCAGCAGCAATTTTAATTTCTTTACCCGTTTGTGGGTTACGGCCAGTACGTTCAGCACGTTGACGTACTTCAAAAGTACCAAAACCAACTAGAGAAATCTTATCGCCATCTTTAAGACCTTCAGTTACCGCAGCGATAAAAGAATCCAGTGCGCGGCCAGCAGCAGCTTTAGAAATATCAGCACCAGATGCGATTTTCTCGATTAGTTCAGATTTGTTCATGTCATCCCCTTGAATGTTATTGTCGCGCCGCAACCAAATCTATGATTAGAGCAGTCTGCGGAGGCTTTATTTTATAAGCTTGATAACACACCAAGCTTAGTACGAAAACCAAAAAATGAAATTGGATACAGCTCTACGTCAGATGCCCCAAGGGCTTGGTGCGACTGACTCTCCACCGACCTAGGCTACCACAGGTCAGCGCTTTGTTAAGCCCCTTTTTTCATTTTTTTTATGCTCTATAGCAACTTTTTAACTAACAAGCTATTTTTTGACCACTTCAAAGCCTTCAACTGGTCGTTCAAGCGCCAATTTCAACACTTCATCAATCCAACGCACTGGATGAATGATTAAATCGGCAATCACATTGGCTGGAATTTCTTCCAGATCTCGTTCATTTTCTTGAGGAATTAATACGTGTTTAATTCCGCCGCGATGCGCTGCTAATAGCTTTTCTTTTAAGCCACCAATGGGCAATACTTCACCACGTAAGGTGATTTCACCTGTCATAGCAACATCACTGCGCACTGGGTTACCCGTTAAGCTAGACACTAACGCGGTACACATTGCTGCACCGGCTGAAGGACCGTCTTTTGGTGTCGCGCCTTCTGGTACGTGCACATGAATATCACGTTTTTCATAAAAGTCGTTATTGATGCCTAAATTTTCTGCTCGAGCGCGTACAACCGTCATTGCTGCTTGAATAGACTCTTTCATCACATCGCCCAGCGAACCGGTATAGGTTAATTTACCTTTACCTGCTACTGAGGTGGCTTCGATGGTTAACAAATCGCCGCCGACTTGAGTCCATGCAAGGCCAGTCACTTGACCAATTTGGTTGTTCGATTCTGCTTTGCCAAAATCAAAACGTTGTACACCTAGAAATGACTTTAAATTATCTTGGTTAACGTCAATCACTTTGACCGTTTTATCAAGCAGAATGTGCTTAACTACTTTACGACAAATCTTCGACAATTCACGTTCTAATGAACGCACACCCGCTTCACGAGTGTAATAACGAATAATGCCTAAAATAGCGCTGTCATCGACATTGATTTCTTTTGCTTTAAGGCCGTTACGTTCAATTTGCTTACTCAATAAATGTTTCTTAGCAATATTAAGCTTTTCATCTTCGGTATAACCGGCTAAACGAATAACTTCCATACGGTCAAGCAAAGGGCCTGGAATATCCATTGAGTTTGACGTGGCAACGAACATCACATCAGATAAGTCGTAATCGACTTCGAGGTAATGATCGTTAAACGTTGCATTTTGTTCAGGATCGAGTACTTCTAATAGCGCTGACGATGGATCGCCACGCATATCAGAACTCATTTTGTCGATTTCATCGAGTAAGAACAATGGGTTTTTAACGCCTACTTTGGCCATCTTTTGAATGACTTTACCTGGCATTGAACCAATGTAAGTACGGCGATGACCGCGAATTTCTGCTTCATCACGCACGCCGCCTAATGCAACACGAACATACTTACGACCAGTAGCCCTAGCGATAGATTGACCTAACGAGGTTTTACCCACGCCTGGAGGTCCTACTAAGCACAAAATGGGCCCTTTAAGCTGCCTAACTCGGCTTTGTACTGCTAAATACTCAAGAATACGTTCTTTGACTTTTTCAAGCCCATGATGGTCTGCGTCAAGTACTTCTTGTGCTTTGGCCAAGTCACGCTTAATTTTAGAGCGTTGTTTCCAAGGCACCGCAGTCATCCAGTCAACGTAGCTGCGCACAACAGTGGCTTCAGCTGACATTGGTGACATCATTTTGAGCTTATTCAACTCAGCAATGGCTTTTTCTTTTGCGTCGTTTGGCATGCCAGCGTCTTCAATCTTACGCGCCAACACTTCAAATTCATCATGGCTTTCGTCAATGTCGCCTAACTCTTTTTGAATGGCTTTCATTTGCTCATTCAAATAGTATTCGCGCTGACTTTTTTCCATCTGTTTTTTAACACGGGTACGAATACGTTTTTCAACTTGAAGCAAGTCAATTTCCGATTCCATCATTGCCATCAGGTATTCAAGACGCTCACCGACATTGATCATCTCTAGCACAGATTGCTTGTCTTCAAGCTTCAATGGCATATGTGCAGCCATGGTATCAGCTAAACGAGCGGCTTCATCAATACCTGACAATGACGTTAATACTTCAGGTGGAATTTTTTTATTTAGCTTAATGTAGCCTTCAAATTGGCCAATCGCACTGCGAACTAGCACTTCTTCCTCTTTGTCACTTAACTGTTGTGACTCGAGGTATTCTGCTGTTGCAGTAAAAAATGCCTCTTCTTGGGTGTATTGCTTGATTTTGGCTCGTTGACCACCTTCAACTAATACTTTAACCGTGCCATCTGGTAATTTAAGCAACTGTAAAATAGAGGCTACCGTACCAATATCAAAAATATCGTCTTTGGTCGGTTCGTCAAGATCAGCGTCTCGCTGAGCGACTAATAAAATTTGCTTGTCTTGTTCCATTGCCGATTCAAGGCAACGAATTGATTTTTCCCGTCCTACGAATAGCGGAATTACCATATGTGGGTATACCACCACATCTCGCAGTGGTAATACGGGGAGTTCGATATGCGCTTCACGCTCTTTAGTCATGGCTCGATTCCGTTTAATGAAATAGACTTAATAACAATTATATTGGGGTAATGTTATCAGTTTCAATGGGCAATACGAAAAAAGGAGCCCAATGGACTCCTTATTTATCAACTTACTTGCTATCAGAGCAATTATTGCTCGCCTGAAGCAACCTGTGTCTCTGTATTTTCGTAAATCAAAATAGGAACTGATTCACCTTTCACTACTGATTCATCAATAACCGCTTTGATCACGCCTTCAGTCGATGGAATATCGTACATGGTATCGAGCAAGATGCTTTCAACAATAGAACGTAATCCACGGGCACCGGTTTTACGTGACATGGCTTTATGAGCAATAGCTTGTAATGCATCATCACGAAATTCAAGCTCGACATTTTCCATCTCAAATAATGCACTGTATTGCTTAGTTAATGCATTTTTAGGCTCAGATAGAATCTGTACTAATGCCGCTTCATCTAACTCGGTTAGCGTAGCAACAACAGGTAGACGACCAACAAATTCAGGGATTAACCCAAACTTCACTAAATCACCAGGCTCTACTTTGCTAAGGATCTGTGAAATAGTCGCTTTATCTGCTTCGCCTTTTACTTCTGCACCAAAGCCAATTCCAGTCCCTGTGTGTGCACGTTGCTCAATGACTTTTTCAAGTCCAGCGAATGCACCACCACAGATAAACAGAATTTTAGACGTATCCACTTGCAAGAATTCTTGTTGTGGATGCTTTCGTCCGCCTTGTGGCGGAATTGAAGCAACAGTGCCTTCAATTAACTTAAGCAACGCCTGCTGAACACCCTCACCCGACACATCACGAGTAATTGAAGGGTTGTCTGATTTACGACTGATTTTGTCAATCTCATCAATATAGACGATGCCACGCTCGGCTTTCTCAACGTCGTAATCACACTTTTGCAGTAGCTTCTGAATGATGTTTTCAACATCTTCACCCACATAACCAGCTTCGGTTAATGTGGTTGCATCAGCCATAGCAAAAGGGACATTCAGTGAGCGTGCAAGTGTTTCAGCTAATAATGTTTTACCGCTACCGGTTGGGCCTAATAGTAAAATGTTACTTTTACCAAGTTCAACACCATCTTTCATTGCGCCATTACGTAAACGCTTATAATGATTATATACCGCTACGGCTAACACTTTTTTAGCTTGATCCTGACCTATTACGTAGTCATCAAGATGTTTGCGTAACTCATGGGGTGTCGGCAACTTGTCTTCATCACGCTTAGGAGAAATCTCTTTGATTTCTTCACGGATGATGTCGTTACACAAATCAACACACTCATCACATACATAAACTGATGGACCAGCAATGAGTTTTCTCACTTCATGCTGACTTTTTCCGCAAAAAGAGCAGTACAGCAATTTGCCGCTGTCACCGTTATTTTTGTTATCGACCATTATTCTACCTCTGTTTACAACTTAAGCTAACCTAAGCCCTGCTTGCAGATACTTATCATAACCACATTGATGACCGAACGTCTCTCAATACAGAATACCTTAATGTAACTAAAAAATCAGCTACCCGTTTTAGCCGCGACTTGTTAGTAATGAATCGACAATACCATATTCAACAGCTTGTGTAGCACTCATAAAGTTGTCACGGTCAGTATCACGCTCTAACACTTCTAGCGGCTGGCCAGTATGATCAGCTAATATTTGGTTTAATTTATTCTTGATGCCTAGGATTTCCTTAGCATGAATTGCTATGTCTGATGCCTGACCTTGGAAACCACCTAATGGCTGATGGATCATCACTCGTGAGTTCGGTAAGCAATGACGTTTACCTTTAGCGCCACCGGCTAATAAGAAGGCGCCCATACTCGCAGCTTGGCCAATACATACAGTGCTCACATTAGGCTTAATGAACTGCATAGTGTCATAAATAGCCATGCCTGCCGTTACGGAACCGCCGGGAGAGTTAATGTATAAATAAATATCTTTATCTGGGCTTTCTGACTCAAGGAATAATAGTTGAGCAACAATGAGGTTAGCCATGTGTTCTTCGACTTGGCCAACTAAAAAGATGACTCGCTCTTTTAATAGACGAGAGTATATATCATAAGAACGTTCACCTTTCGCTGTTTGTTCAACAACCATAGGTACAAGCGCATTGAGTACTGATTCTGGTGCTTTATGCATTATTCATTTCCCTAAAATAAAAATGGCCCGCATGAGGAACCTCATACGAGCCATTATAAATGGCGAACGGCTTGTTAAGTCAAGCTTAGCTTACGCTCGTCCGGTAGCCTTGTTCATAAATTCTTCAAAAGCGACGTCTTTAACGGTTACTTTTGCTGATGTTAACAAAGCTTCAACAGCTTGCTCTTCAAGCGCTACATTGCGCATGTTTTGCATAAGTTCTTTATTTGAGTTGTAGTATGACACAACTTCTGACGGATCTTCATACGCTGAAGCCATAGATTCGATCAATGTATTGACACGATCATCTTCAGCTTTTAGCTCATTGGTCTTAATCACTTCGCCTAATAGCAAACCAATCTTAACACGACGCTCAGCTTGTTCAGTGAAAAGTTCAGCCGGAAGTTCTGGCATATTTTCAGTTTGGTCACCAAAACGTTGCATTGCTTGTTGACGAAGTACATTCACTTCACCCTCTACAAGTGCTTTAGGAATGGTAATGTCGTTTGCTGCAAGTAAGCCAGTAATGACCTGCTCTTTCACATTCGCTTTTAACGCTTGCTCTAGTTCGCGAGTCATGTTTTTACGAATTTCAGTCTTAAGTGCGTCTAAGCCACCTTCCGCAATACCAAACAAAGAGGCAAACTCATCATTCACTTCTGGTAGATTAGCCGCTTGAACTTCAGTTAAGGTAATAACGAACTTAGCCGCTTTACCTTTCAAGTTTTCAGCATGGTAATCTTCAGGGAAAGTCACTTCGATTTCGAATTCGTCACCGGTTTTATGGCCGACGATACCGGTTTCAAAACCAGGGATCATACGGTTGCTGCCTAATTGAAGTTCGAAATCATCAGCTTTTCCGCCTTCGAATTCTTCACCATCAATAGTACCAATAAAGTTCATTTTAACTTTATCGTCAGCAACTGCTTCACGTTCAACCGCAGCGAAAGTAGCGTGCTGCTTACGTAACGTTTCAATCATAGTGTCTACGTTTGCATCATTTACTTCAGCTTTAGGCTGTTCAACGGCAATGTTATCTAAGCCAGTTAGTACCACTTCTGGATAAATTTCAAACGTAGCAACGAACTCAAATGTTTCGCCTTCAGTTGTACCAGGAGTAAATACTGGTGCACCCGCTGGGTTCAACTTTTCAGCCACAACCGCTTCAATAAAGTTGCGTTGCATCACTTCACCAGTGATGTCTTGACGAATGGCTTTACCATAACGCTTGTTGATTTCGCCGATAGGTACTTTACCTGGGCGGAAACCTGGAAGACGAGCACGCTTTGCTTCGCGCAATACATTGTCTTTAACCAATTTCTCGATTTGCTCAGCAGGTACAGAAATAGTTAGGCGGCGCTCTAGGCCTTGAGTTGTTTCAACAGAAACTTGCATTGTTTTACCTCGAAATATGTCTAACGTTCTTTGTAATGGTCGACAACTCAACCATTAGATATTCGTTTCTTGACCACGGGTTTAGCTCTGACACCCAGCACAGCGATATTAATGATGCTGAAGACGCTGTTGGTGCAGTTAGCTTATTTTTGATATTTATCAAGACGCGACATTATAGCTACCGTTTTTAACAGAGTCGAGCCTGAAAAGGTCGATTTACGTGATAAAAAAGCCGACTTGTGATCAATTTTGATGTGTTTGCACGTTTAATGTGCGAAATGAGATTGTTGACTTAGGCTGATAATGCTCTGCAGCAAAATAATTATCGTGACCAAAACAAACATAACGACACCCATAAAGGGTCTTTATTCGATAGTTTGAGTTAATCAGAAAAAATGGGGTGACTGATGGGGCTCGAACCCACGACAACCGGAATCACAATCCGGGACTCTACCAACTGAGCTACAATCACCACTGAAATGGTGCACCCGGCAGGATTCGAACCTGCGACCACCCGCTTAGAAGGCGGGTGCTCTATCCAACTGAGCTACGGGCGCATGGTCACAGCTAAACGCTGCATCCTGTCTGGCTGAACAAGTTTACTTGTTCTGTTACTCGCTATGATAGCAAATAACATTTAATTTGGTCGGTGATAGAGGATTCGAACCTCTGACCCTCTCGTCCCAAACGAGATGCGCTACCGGGCTGCGCTAATCACCGAAAATCTAGTTTTGTATTCGAGTTTTATATTATCGATAAACAATAACAAGGTTGTCTCGAGAACGGAGCGCATATTAACGAGTCACCTTGCTATCGTCAACGATTTTTTTACCCCTAAATGCTATATGCCGAATTTAGCAGCAAAAACTATGATTAGTATCATAGCGCGAATAGTTTATTCACTGTATTTTCCTCGTCTAGCAAATGACACTCTTCAATACGCCTGCTAGAATAACCGCCGATCGACAATTGACTTCAACACCCGCGCCACTCAAAGGAAACTCAACAGCCATGACTGCTCAAATTATTGACGGTAAAGCCATTGCACAATCTATCCGCACCACACTAAAACAAAAAGTAGCAGTACGTAGACAAGCTGGATTTCGCGCGCCAGGACTTGCGGTTCTTTTAGTGGGCAGTGATGCCGCATCTCAAGTTTATGTTGGCAGTAAACGCAGAGCTTGTGAGGAAGTCGGTTTTGAATCGCAATCGTTTGACCTCGACATCAACACTACTGAAGCAGAACTATTAGCACTAATCGACCAGTGTAATGCTAATCCAAGCATTGATGGGATCCTTGTACAACTGCCTCTACCTGATCATATTGATGATTCAAAGGTCATTGAACGTATACGTCCAGATAAAGACGTTGATGGCTTCCATCCCTATAATGTCGGCCGTTTAGCACAACGCATTCCAGTGCTACGTTCATGTACCCCTATGGGCATTATGACCTTAATCAAATCAACCGGTGTCGATACTTATGGTCTAGATGCTACCGTGGTGGGTGCATCAAATATTGTCGGTCGTCCAATGACACTGGAATTATTATTAGCCGGTTGTACCACCACAACCTGTCACCGTTTTACTAAAAACTTAGAACAAAAAGTCCGTCAGGCCGATCTGTTGGTTGTTGCGGTGGGTAAACCAGGGTTTATTCCTGGCGAATGGATAAAACCCGGCGCGATTGTTATTGATGTTGGTATCACTCGTTTGGATAATGGCCGCCTAGTGGGTGATGTTGAATTTGATATTGCCGCTGAAAATGCGGCATTTATTACCCCGGTTCCTGGTGGAGTTGGCCCGATGACCATTGCCAGTTTGCTTGAAAATACTTTATACGCTTGCGAGCACTACCATAGTTAACATCGTGCAGCGATATGACAAAAAGCCTGTATTTGCAGGTTTTTTTGTTACACAGCAACACGACTATTTAAGCTCCATATCATCCCAAGATTGCTTCTTTCGATATATCGTAGAGGGGCTGATATCTAACATAGCTGCCGCTTTTGGGATATTGCCTTCGCAAAGTTCAATTGCGGTTTCAATCGTTCGCTTCTCAGTTTTCCATAAGGCTTCAATCACGACCGTATTGATGTCACTTAATGGCGTATTATCAAGAGTGCTGTTTTCAGGTTGTGCAGAACTTGTCGGCGCAGTTTGCATAACGGCAACGGTTTGATTAGCACCATACACACTAGGAGCCTGAACCAGATTTGATAACGGTTTGCTGATTTGCGAGGGTAACATGGCTACTTCGACTTCATCGGCATTGTTCAATACCACAATTTGGCGAACAATATTCTGTAGCTGTCGGACATTGCCAGGCCAAGCATACAGTTGAAGTTGCTTTTGAGCTGCAGCGCTGAAGCCTTTAAAGTTTTTTTGTTCTTCTTTCGCGTATTGTTTTAACAGTTTATTGGCAATTAATAAAATATCTTTACCGCGCTGATTGAGTGGAGGCAACTCAATCGGGATAACATGCAATCGATAATACAGGTCTTCTCTAAACAAGCCTTCTTGCACTTGTTGCCAAGGATCTTTATTGGTGGCGCTGATAAACCTTACATCGACCTTTTCATCTTTACTTCCCCCCACTCGACGAAATACTCCGGTTTGAATAAAGCGCAGTAACTTGCTTTGTAGTTCAAGCTCCATTTCGCAGATTTCATCAAGAAAGAATGTACCACCATCAGCTTGTGTTGCAGCCCCATCTCGCTGACTCACCGCCCCAGTAAAAGCGCCTTTGGTATGACCAAAAATCTGACTCTCGATCAACTCTTTTGGGATAGAAGCACAATTGAGTGCTATGAATGATTTATGCTTGCGATTACCAACATTATGAATAGCTTGTGCACAGACCTCTTTGCCAGTACCGCTTTCACCAAAAATAAACACCGAAGCCTTACTATTAGCGACGCAATCAATCGTTTTATACACGGTTTGCATGGCTAATGACTCACCTATAAACCCTTGATAGTTGGCTTTGGGTAGGCTGTTTTCATACTGTGTAACCAGTTTAACTAATTGCCTTTGCTTCAACGCGTTACGTAACGTTATCGCTAAACGTTTACTGTCAAATGGCTTAACTAAAAAATCAAACGCGCCGGATCGCATGGCATCTACAGCAATATCAATAGTGCCGTGAGCGGTGATCATTATCACTGTAATATCTGGATGGCTTTCATTCACCTGAGCAAGAATATCCATTCCAGACATATCAGGCAGTTTGATGTCTAGAATAAGTATATCTGGCGGTTGACGATGTATTTCTGTTAGCGCATCTTCACCATAATGCACTAAAGTGACATCGGCACCTTCGCTGTATAAGTATTCGGTATAAAGCGCCCCTAAAGATATACTGTCTTCGACTAAAACGACTCGAAATCCCATAATGTTCCTTCAGTTGTTGAAATGAATCTTCAATCATCTAATTGATAAATTTGTTTAATTACATCAACACTTTGATTTGCTATGACAATAGTCTGTTCTAATAATTCTGCTATGGGATCCTTGCCCTCTCTTGAAGCCACTTCTAACGTTTTAGCGGCTTCATACAATGCTGCAGCCCCAAAACTACCAGAACTGCTTTTTAGGGTATGAGCTTCATCTTCAATTCGACTCATGTCACCGTCAGGTCCTAGTCTTTGTAATGTTTCTATTCTCATTTGTACTTCTTGGCAAAAGACCTTTAGCATCTTCTTTAAGGTTTTTTCGCCAATAACATCGACTAAATTAGCTATTACATCAAAATTTAATAGGCCAATGTTCATCTTAGTCTCTTGCAATGTATTGCTTTGGACAGCAGCAATATCATTGTTTGGCGACAGTGATAAAGATAAATTCATGTTAATGTCTTCCTCAGATTGTTCCTCTGAGGGGCAATTAACACTATGCGGTAATTCAAGCGCCATCTTTTGCTGCGAAGTTATTTCGACTTGATCGTCTGGCTCATCGCGTGTTGATGTTTGCGCTTTATTGACCCACTTAGCGACACCGTCGATCAAATCTTTGCTATTGACCGGTTTACCAATAAAATCAAGCATTCCTGCCTGAGTACACGCCTCTAACTCTTCTTTGAATACATTGGCTGTCATCGCCAGAATAATTTGTTTAGGTTTTTGCTGTAAAATAAGGCTTGTCGCCTCTAACCCATCCATTTCTGGCATACGAATATCCATTAAAATGATGTCATAGTCAGTTTTAAGCGCCATATTAACCGCTTCTACACCATTATTAGCATACTCAATATTAGCCCCCTGTTTAGTCAACATCGTTCCTGCAACCATTTGATTTGCAGGACTGTCTTCAGCCAAGAGGATTTTACAGTGTTGAGGAAATGAAAAATTATCTCGCTGTTGCGATTCAAGTTTGGTTTCTTGGGTTGCCCCGCTGATTAGATTTAGCAACATCGCGCGACTAAGGGGTTTGTTAACAACTTGCTCTATGCCCATTTCATTTAATAGTTGCGACACTTGAGTATTCACTCCAGTGCTCAATGCAGCTAAAATACCTTGTGGAAATAAAAAGTCATTATGTAAAATTTTCAATAACTTTCTATCAACCGACATAATGTATGAATCATCGAGTAAAATGAGGTCAAACAGTCCCCGAACTCGCGATAGTTTAAAAATGTTAGCGACATCATTTATATACGTTGTTTTTACACCGTATTGGACATACTGTTTTTTTACCAATTTGCACAATTGCTCATCAGGGTGAATAATCAGCACTCGAGAATGTTCAGGTAATTTTGCATAATGATTTATTGCTTTGGTACTTTTATCTAGCGTCACAAACAAATTGAATCGGCTGCCTTTACCAAGTTCACTTTCCACCGAGATATCACCATCCATCATCCGTACCAATTCGGCACAAATTGCTAACCCTAAACCCGTCCCCTTATAATTAGTGGTATGGGTGTCGTGAACTTGGGAAAATTCAACAAATAGCTTTGTCTGAGCATCCTCACTGATACCAATACCTTGATCTGATATTGAACAACATAGCTCAACGCGTTCTTTATGACTATCAGGTATCCACATTTCTACAGTAATACAGCCTGAGTTTGAAAACTTAATCGCATTGTCAACTAGGTTATGGATCACTTGACGAAGCCGCTGAGGATCACCGACTAAACGCTGTGGAACATTGCGATTAATATAACTGGCAAGATGCACGCCTTTTTCTAATGCTTTATTGGCAAGGATTTGCAGCACCTGAGCTACTAGGTTATCGGGTTCAAACTCATGAGACTCAAGCACCATTTGCCCAGCTTCAATTTTGGAAAAATCTAAAATATCGTTAATGGTATTTAATAGCGCATCGCCCGCTTCTTTAGCCGTTGTAACATAAATTCGTTGCTCTTTTTGAAGCGACGACCCCAAAAGTAATTCAACGCTACCCAGCACGGCATTTAATGGCGAGCGGATTTCATGACTCATGGTGGCTAAAAAGCGTGATTTTGCTTTACTGCCGGCTTCAGCTTGCTCTTTGGCAAGCCGCAACTCTTCTTCTTTTGATTTTTGCTCAGAAATATCCCGTACAAATGCGGTAAATAAAATATCATCTCCCAGCTGAATAGGTATGACCCTTAACTCAATGGGAAACTCTTTACCGTCTTTATTGTGGGCGGGTACCTCAATCCGTTTGTGCAACACAGCCCCTTTGGCCGTTTGCCGATAATGTTCCATACCCTTTCGATGAGCTTGTTGAAATGCCTTAGGAATAATTAAATCCTCTAAGTATTTACCTAACACTTCTTCGCGGGAATAACCAAAAAGCTTAATCGCTGCTGGATTAAATTCTTCTACGCTACCGGTAATATCAATAGTAATTAATGCATCTTGGCTTGCCTCAAGCGTCGCCAGTAAAATTGACTGGCTTCGTTCAGCCGCTTTCTGATTAAGCTTTATTGCAGTAAGATCTTTAATAAATCCCAAAAATAAAATGTTGTTATCAATGACCATTTTAGACACTGACAATTCAATAGGAAATTGATGTCCGTCTTTGTGCTCAGCAATTAACTCTCTACCGGTACCGATTATCTTAGCTTCAGCCCCGTCAAGGTAACGCTTTATATAGTGGCCATGCATTTCTCGATCGGCTATTGGCATCAGTATCGAAACATTTTCACCCACCAGCTCCTCGTTACTATAGCCAAAAAGACGGGTTACAGATTTATTCACTTCAGTAATCAAGCCGTTAACATCAATGATAACAAATCCGTCAGCAGCTGATTCTAAAATAGTATTTAATCTGACGTTTGCTCCCGTTAAGGCATGAGCTCTTGAATCAATATTTTGTACCATTTGATTAAAAGCAGTGGTGGTTTGAGCAATTTCATCTTTACCGACAACCGGTATTTGTACCCCGGTTTTACCTTGCAAAATAAGTTTTGAGGCGATTTGTAATTGCATCAGATTACGAGTCAAATACACAACTAATAACCAAGAAAATAGTGCGGCGAGGAGTATTCCAACAACCGCAATAGATAAAAGTCGGCTAGAAGCTTGGATTAAAAAGGCATCAAATCCAGAGCGATCAAATCCGATTTGAACAGCCCCAATATCAAGCCCATCTTTAATTATTGGCCTGTTTATATCAAAAATATTGTTTTGTTCATCAATTTGGCCTACTTCATCAACGCCCCATATAACATTGCTGGACTCTTTGTGCATTGCGACGATAAGTTGATTATTTTTAAAAATATAAACGTAGCTGACTTCTTGTTTGTGACTAAGCTCTTTGGCTAGCTCTCTTAAGGTGGTTTTATTCAACTCATTTAGCGCATCTTTAGCCGCTACCGAAAATAAGCTCGTGGTTAGGCTCGCTCGTTTCTCAATTTCAGACTGGTTAGATTGTTTGAGGTAATCAATACTGGTGTAGACCAAAATAAATAGCAATATGGCTTCAATCAGTGCCACTCCTATAATCGTTTTTAATCGAAAAGACAAATTCCCTCTCCCTTACGGACCAGCAAATAACGTTGATAAACGTCTTATACAATTACTATGGATGAGGCTGTTGCATTTTGCAATAACGACATTGCAAATTGAAAATTGAAAACAGGTATAGCAAATAAATTTTCACAAGATCATGTTTTAAAAGTTATTTGAAGAATGGAATAGTTATTGCTTGTAGTTATGGGTTAATAGTTATTGCTTGTCGTTATGGGCTAATAGTTATTGATTGTAGTTTTGGGTTAATAGTGGAATTAACACCGAAGACACAGTGTGAAGGTTGATCAGTAAACCTTCAAAGGTCAACATTGGAGTAAAACATGAATCTGGCTAAGTTAACACACACTATCAATATACTGCTCGCAGAAGACTCGACAAGCGAAAGACTGTTTATCGCAAGTCTGTTGGAATTGCTGCAGGTTGAAGATTGCAACATCGTATTGCATCAGTGTATCGACGGGCAACAAGCCTTATCCTTGTGTGAAAATCAACCCATTGATTTACTCATCAGCGACTGGCGTATGCCTAAATTAACTGGGATTGCCGTCTGTGAATTATTGAAACAAACTGATTCACCTCCTTACATACTGTTACTTACCGGTAATAATGCAACCGATGACCTCATTTATGCATTAGAGTCTGGAGCAGATGATTATTTAGCTAAGCCTTTTGAACCCAAAGTGCTAAAGATGCGTGTCATCGCCGCGATTCGTCTGATTAAGGCACAACAGATAATGAAAGCACAAAATAATGCACTTAATCAGGCATTTCATAAAACACAAAAATTACTTGATCAGAAAAAATCTGAATTGAAACAAGCCGCTCAATTGCAACATGCATTATTACCTGACAAACGATTCACCTTAGAAAATTGGCAAGTGAATCATTATTTCGCTGCAGCAAATGAGTTGGCCGGTGACATGTTTCAATGCTTTACTATTGACGGCCAATGGATCGGATTTTTCTTAATCGATGTGTCAGGTCACGGCGCGGGGGCCGCAATGCAAAGTTTCGCCCTGGCACAATCATTAAACCCAAGTCGAGTAGATTGGCATCAATCTCCAGCAATACTAATGGATTACATTAATCAGGTTTTTTCAGACCCCTGCCAGCACGGCCAATTTGCCACGATGATAATAGGAAAAATCAACAGTAAAAGTGGCCAATATGAAATGTGCAATGCCGGTCACCCACAGCCCTTTCTCATCAGCCAACATCGCTGTGAGTCACTCGATATCCCTTCGAGTTTACCCATTGGTATTGATGAACATACTCAATATATCGACTGCCAAGGTCACCTAACTGATGATGAACATCTAATGATTTTTTCTGATGGTATTTATGAAATTAACCATCCGAAGTTGGGTATGTTTGGGCTTGAACGGCTCAAAACATTATGCATGGTCAACCACGCAATTAGTGGTGATGCGATGATCCATCGCATTCGTCATGCATTGTCAATGTGGCAACAAGGTGAAGCACAAGACGACATGTCACTTATGTTGTTTTCCAACAGACTGTGGCACCAGAAAAAGTCTGTTGAACACCAAAAAAGCCATAACCAGCAAAGCCATCAGGCGAACAAAGCGGTTAATTCATCGGGATCCATAAGTGATAAAATGCCATAAGGAGCGCATTATGAATAGTTTACAATTAAACTTAACGCCTCAAATTATTGAGCAGCAGCAATTTTGTATCGAACTAGAACAATTTATGCTGAACAACCAAGTATGTGATAAACAGCGTTTTAAAGTCATTACCTGTACGTTAGAAGGCGTCAATAATATCCTTCAACACACAAGCTGTGATGCTGCCAACATTACCTTATTAATGCACTGTAATACCGATAGCGTCATCGTCGACTTACTTGATAATGCTCTTTATACCGAATTACCCGCTTTGATTGATTGTCCTGATCAAAATGAGGAACATGGTCGGGGTTTATGGATAATGTATAGTTGGATGGATCAGGTGTGGAATCAACCCACAGTATTAGGCAGCCACCTAAGAATGAGTTTATTAAGAAACTAACCCACTTACTGACAGAAATAACGATTACGAACCCTTTATAACAGCAGTAAATTAGTCCAGCTTACTGCTTTTTAAAATCTTCGCTGCACGTCAGAACTGACTTATCACTAAAAATAACCCCCTCCGGCATGCACCAATGCATTGCAATCTGCAAAATCTCACCCTCAATTTGCAATAAACACTCTCTAATACATGCAATCAATTGAAATTAAACAATAAAATAACTGGCACATATACTGCAATATCTTTTAGTAATTAAAGATATTCTCAGCCGATGATATAAAAATCAATGATTGATAATACCAATATTCACTTTGTTACATGATAAATCAGAGGGCGACATTATGAACTTCGAATTAAAAGCACAACAACACGCGAGTGTAGTTCGCTTACCAAGAAAAATGGTAATGGCACAAACGCCAACATATAGAGCCGCTATTTTAGAATACATCAACAAGGGTAATACTCGACTGGTCTTCGACATGAGCCAGCTTGAATACATTGACTCAAGTGGGCTTTCAGTTTTGATTTCTGCACGTAAAAATACCATGCATTATCAAGGGAATATTGTGTTGTTAAATCCAAATTCCAGCGTGAGAGCATTAATTGAGTTAACTCGGTTGCATCATATTATGGATATTTATGAATCTGAAGAGCAAGCGCTTGATGGGCTGCATGAAGATACGCCTTTAAAAGAAATGACCCGCTAGTGTCAATACGGGCAGATTATTGGGCTTTACTTATTAAGGAATTTATCATGACAAACTTATCCCACGTTACGCTCATTGGATTATTTTGCGTAAGTGTTTCAGCTTGCGTCACCCCCAATAGACCAGCAAGCGAAGATATTTGCCAGTTAACGACCTCAAGTGAATGCCACTATTTTGGTCAGCACACGCCTTATGATCGACAGATCAGTGCCCAACGTCCAAATAATCTTAAATTGGGCTTAATTGAAAACGTGCCAATCAATAATCCATACATTAATGCAAACAGCCATTTGCTCACTAAAGAAGGTGTTAAGGCGCAACACCTTGCCCCGGGCTTAATTGACTCGCAATGGCAAAAAGCCCAACTGAAATTGTCGGTGGGTGACAAATTAGATATTAATATTTTAAACGGTGAAGATTTCAGTAAAGCCGTTGAAATTGATGCCGATGGCAATATCTACCTGCCATTCATTCAAAGTGTATCAGCAAAAAACCTCACCTTAATACAATTGAACGATGCCATCAGGCATCAATTGATCATTGAAAAACTGATGCAACCTGCTGCTATCCGTATCAGCATTGTGCCCATCAGTTGGGCCCCGATTAATATCACCACTTCTGGCGCGGTATATGAACCTGGTCAGCACATGATTAATAAAAAACAACCCATTGAAACTAAAGATGACGGAAGTGATTTTTCTGGTGATCAAGCCACTGAGCGAAGCATTGATGCAGCGCTTCGTTCTTCTGGAGGTATTCGTCCAGATGCCGATTTAACGGCGGTGAATGTTATTCGTGATAATCGGATATACCGCATCGAGTTAACAGGTGTTTTAACCGGCGAATCGATTCAAGAGTTTACCTTAATGGCAGGGGACAAAGTGTATGTCCCCTCAACAAACCAATTCAATGACGAATTGGCTAGACCATCGCCGATTACAACACCGGGTATTCGAGTATTTATGTCTAACTTAACCCAACCAGCAAGTTCAAACAGCCAATCAGCAGTAGACAGAGAAGCCACCCGATTCCCTTACGGTACACGCTTACTCCATGGCGCCATTGCAGCCAACTGTGTCGGCGGCGCGCAATCAACCAATGCCAGTCGTTACATATTATTAGTGACTAAAAATCCATTATCGAATCAGATGGATGTAGTCGAACGTTCGATTGATGGGTTAATACAGCAATCTTGGAAAAATAATATGAACCCAGTGTTATTACCGGGTGATGGCATTGCCTGTTATGACTCAAGAATGACCAACTTCCGTGAACTTGCACGTAGCCTAACCGACGTCATTATTCCAAGCAGCTTAATTGGCTGGTTATAAGGAGCATGTCATGGATAATGTTATTGAAGACAAAAACCAGCAAAAAAGGGCACACAATAACAATGAAGCTGATTATCAAATCAATGATGCCAAAGATAATAGCTTAAGCGAATTGGCTTACTTATTTTGGATAAAACGGGCAGCATTGGAAGGCAGTAAACTCACCCCCAAAGCACGTAAGCGTTTATATCTTAAAACGGCAATGATGAGCTTATTAATTATCTGGATCATGACGTCGATATTACTGGTGATTAAACCCACCTCTTACGTGTCAAAGTGGATATTAATCTTACCCGGTAATGGTGCTGGAGCATTAGTTAACCTAGATAGCGTAGGCCAAGCAACCAGCTCATCTAGCTCACCTTATTTGAGTTCGGCAATTGATCCTCGAGAAAATTATAAAGCCATATCTAGCAGTGATATGTTAATGACTCAGGCGGCAAAACAATTAAAAATGTCCGTTGCACAACTCGGTAAGCCAAAGCTTACGTTACCCAGCCAAACGGGTCTAATGGAATTTAGCGTTAAAGGCGGTACAGCTCAAGAAGCGCAAGATAAAGGTTGGGCATTATATCGTTCATTACAACAGCTGCTCAGCGACCTTCGTACCGATGAAGTGAATCTTCGAGATAGTGGCATTAGTCAAGGTTTAGCTGGCTACAATAGCAAAGTAAAAAAGACTCAAGATGCTATTTTAGCCTTTCAGTCAGAACGTGGTTTAGTATCACTTGATCAGTTTAAAGAACTCGCATTAACCATTGAGCGATTACGCCATGGTCGGGTCAATATGCTGTCTACATTAACCGGAATTGAAGCGGAAGAACAAAGTCTACATCAACATTTAGGAACATCATCTGATGAGGCCGCGGCTCTGTTAAAGCTGCATAATGATAAGCTCTTTCAGCAGCTATTAATGGCTTACAATGACACCATGGGCCAACAACATGCCCTATCCGCTCATTATGGAACTAATCATCCACAAATAACCAGTTTACGTGCCGAAGAAACTAAACTACAAACGGCCTTAGAAGCGCGTATAACGTTATTATTAAGACAAAAACAGCGTATACAACAAACCAAGCTACTGAATATACTGATGTTAAAAGACATTGATGGCCGCGCAGAGTTAATGGGGCAACTGATACAACTAAGGGCTAAACATCTTGGCTTAAAGCAACAACTTAGCACATTGGATGAACAAATTGTACACTGGGAAATCCGTTTAGACTTGTCTAATGATGATGCCGCAAAACTAGAAGATTTACATCGAGCTCATCAACTGGCCACCGCGGTAATGACCTCTGCTGTAGCCAAAATGGATGTAGGTAAAGCGGATATTTTTACTGCCTATCCGTTATTGCAATTATTGTCGCCACCTTCATTTGCTTCTAAAGCAGATAATTTGGCGACCATGTTATTACTTGTTGCGGCCTTTTGCGCATCGTTTATGGCAATAATAGGACTGAGTATTTTATGGATCCGCAAACCGTTACTCCGCAAAATGCTGACGAAAGAATCGTCTACAAAGCCATAGTCTACAGCTATTTGTTTTGGCTAGTGGGAGCCCTTTATATTATCGCTCCGGTTATTGCTTGGATTTTATTTTGTCGCTTACTGGTCAAAAAGCTGTCTTATCAACCCGCAAGTACCATCAGCTTAACGCTGTATATTTGGTTATTAGGTATGTGGGTGATGTTAATCGCCCTTATTGTTGGCCATCTTGAACAGGGCTTGGGCATAGCCAAATTAATAAAGTCGAGTATAGGCTGGGCTAAGGGATGGGCTTTATTGGCTATTTTTCCTGTAATTGGTTGTTTAGACATTAGGCCGCAAGTTATTTACCGAGCGTGTTGTCAAGTCTGCAAACATACCGTTATATTGCTGCCGATATTTGTACTGGCATGGCTACTTAAATTACCCAGTACCTTATATGTTTCCCCATTAAGTATTATTGGTGGCCCAGGGCCTGAGTTTTTCTCATTAAGCTTATATGAGATAGATCCTGGCAGTGGGATCCCGCGCTGGCGTTTATTTACACCTTGGGCTCCCGCATTAGGGATGTTGGGCAATTTATATTTTATTTTTGCACTTCAAGAGTCTTCTCGTCGTTGGAAACGTTGGGGGGTTATTGGCAGTTTACTTATGGTGCTAATGTCTCAATCTCGGCTGGCCTTAATTTGCTATATGGCCTTATTTGGCTACTTCTCGATGCTAAAATTTGTCCGTACCCCACTCCTGTACTTTATATTATGCCCTATCATTTTAGCGACTGGATTTGTTGGTGAATCCATTCTGAATAAAATAACCATGACTATTGCTGCGGTGAAAGGAGCCAGAGCAGACTCCACTCGGGTTCGACAGTCCTTAGCTGATATTGCTGTTGAACGATGGTGGAACGAAGCGGTTATGTTTGGTCATGGTATTGTTGAGCGAGGACCGCATATGGTGGAGTTTATGCCAATTGGTTCTCACCATACTTGGTATGGGCTATTATTTGTCAAAGGTTTGGTGGGGGCTATAGCACTGGCTATTCCCATGCTAGTGACATTTGTGGTGTTATTGCTGAGGATTTTTACCCACCCATTGGCAAAAGTAGGCATGGCGATACTGATGCTGTTAATGCTATACACTTTTGGTGAAAACTTAGAAATTCTCGCTTATCTATTTTGGCCTGGGTTGATCATTTTGGGCAAAGCGCTTATTGATCCACCGACCGCGCCATCGCACCTTGTTGACACCAAGCAGTAAATCAATTTCATCAAGGTCATTTACTCATCAAGTCTATCACTTAGCGATATTCGTTAAGTGAACTACTCTGCGACTTTCGCTCCGCTCGGATCACAGGGTTTTCTCGACAGATTCAACAAATAAAGCTTACGCCCTCCAGACTATCGAACGTTGCATTTTGCTTTTGCAATCTGCAACACGACCTTTCACAAATCGCCTTTCTCAATTAAAAAAACAAATAAACCATATAAAACAATGCATTAAAATATGGCACAATTTATGTATCAATCCCTACGAGGCATAGCATCTATGCAGTAAATTACCCTGGGATTAATATGAAAAACTGGCACGTTAATAAGTTATATCAATCAAGCCAACTCATAAATCAAGGCTTTGCGGGGTTGGGGAAAAGTATGATGTGGCTTGGTTCTGCGCAATTTAGTGGCCGGATGATCCGCTTAGTTTCCAGTGTTATTTTAGCGCGTTTATTAATGCCCGAAATTTTTGGCCAAGCAGCAATCGTACTCACCCTATTTGAACTCATTTGCACCGCCACTCGCCGTATTACCTCAGCGGCATTAATTCGCATGGATGATCAAACCTTTTCCGACCACTTTAACAGTGCAAACTGGGTCAATGTCATCGTCTGCATCATTGCCTTTTTGCTTATGGTGGCGATTAGTTTTCCATTAGCGAACTACTACCAATCTCCTCAATTGGTTATGCCTATCGCGCTAATGGCGACGAGCTTTTTATTTCTACCAATGGGTATGCAGTATGCAACATTAAATTTGCGTAGAAATAATATGCGTATTGTGGGCAGAGCTAATTTATGGCAGACCCTAATAGATGCGTTTTTAACGGCCACATTGGCATTATTAGGCTTTGGAATTTGGGCCATTATTTTACCCAAAGTTCTGGTTATTTTTATTTGGATTGCGATCCATCGTTATCAAAATCCTCTTCCTCAAACGCTGTCTACTTCGAACACCTTTAGGGACATCAACTTGGTTAAAATAACCTCGTTGTTAGCTTTTGGTATTCCGGTGAGCTTAAGCGATCTCACCACCACCCTTAGACAAAATATCGATTACTTGCTAATTGGTTTCTTTATGGGAATAGAGACACTCGGAGTGTACTTTTTTGCTTATAACATCAGTTTAGGGATCAGCCTTGGCTTAATACAAAGTTTTGGCACCGCGTTTTACAGTCACCTTTGTCAACGCAGTTCTTTACAACGCGATCTTTGTGCTAAATATCTCAGCAGCATTGCAGCCATTATGGCGATAACCATCCCGATAATTTTATTACAAAGCCTGTTATCACATTGGTATGTGCCCATGGTCTATGGCGATAAATGGCTCGCAACGGATGCTGTGAGTGTATTCCTGTTTTTGTGTCTGAGTGGTTTAGCAAGGCCATTAGGCGAAGCCGCTAGTCAATTATTGCTCGTTAATGGCTTAAGCCAAGTCAATTTGAAAATCAACCTATTACTAACCGCACTATATGCCGTGGTCATCAGTATTGCTTGTCAATATAGCCTCGTTGCCGTAGCTCAAACAGTAATGGTCACCTATCTCATCACGTTACCGCTAGTGAGTATTTATAGCTATCAAAGAGTGTTTAAAAGCACTCTCCAATTAAGCCCTGTAGGAGAATCATCATGAGCCCTAAAATCTCTGTAATCATGCCCGTTTATAATGTGCAGAAATTTGTGAAACAAGCCATTGAATCTGTTTTAAGTCAAACATTGACTGATTTTGAACTTATCATCATTAATGACTGTGCGACGGACAATAGTCTGAGAATTTGTCAGAAAATAATCGATCCTCGTATCCGTATCATTAATCATATTGAAAACAAAGGACTGGCAGCTGCTCGTAATACCGGAATTCGTCATGCTTTAGGTAAATACGTCGCCTTTATTGACTCCGATGACATGTGGCATACAGAAAAACTGCAGCGTCACTGCACCCATTTAGACGAAAACTCTAAGGTGGGGATCAGCTTTTCACGTTCAAGCTTTATGAACTATGAGGGCAAAACGATTGATTTTTACCAAATGCCACAGTTAACTAATATTGATGCTGCACATTTACTTTGCCGTAATCCGGTTGGTAATGGCTCAGCACCCGTTATCCGCCGCGAAACGTTGGATGATATTCGTTTTCAAGCGGTATACAAATATGAGTTGTACTCATGTTATTTTGATGAAAAATTTCGTCAATCTGAAGATATCGAATGTTGGCTGCGTATTGTGGCAACCACTAAGTGGAAAATGGAAGGATTGCCGCAACCGTTAACTTATTATCGACTTAACCATGGCGGATTATCCGCTAACTTACTAAAGCAGCTTGCCTCTTGGGAGCAAATGATCAACAAGGCAAGATATTTTGCTCCTAAACTATTAAAACGTCATGAAAATATTGCACGAGCTTATCAGTTACGTTATTTAGCTCGTCAAGCAATAAGAATGAAAGATGGCAAAATGGCAGCCAAATTAGCCACCCAAGCATTACAAACGTCACCTAAAATTCTAATCGATGAAATGGGCAGGACAATTAGCACTGTGAGTGCCGCTTATTTACAATGGATACTGCCGGCAATTTGCTACCATTGGTGTGAAAGTGTAGGACATAAAATCATTGGTTTAATCCAAAAATACAAGATTATCCGTGACGGCGTGTCATCCGCGTTCTTATAACAAGGTTCATTCAAGCAATATCATCTGATTGCAAGCTGCTTTGCAAACTGCAATCAGGTGAAACAAACCCAAACAAATCAAAATAAACCCATACAAATCAACATTATAAATAGTGGCACGATTTAAGCATTATCTAGATAACTCATTAGGAAACTCACCGAGTTTCCTATCCGTACCACAATGGTTATCGAGGTGGCTTATGCGCACTCACATCAAAAACATTTCATGGTCAGTCAGAATAGTTGAATCAATTATCAGCTTGATATTACTACTCTTGGTCAGTCCGTTGTTATTATTAAAAGCTTGTTACTTGAAATATCAGCACGCTCAAGCGATTGAAGTGGTCTATTTACACAGCGGCAATGAAAAACCTATCGCGTTATTACAATTTATTCAGCCGCAATGGTCCTATTGGTTAGGCCTCATTAATGTGATTAAAGGTGAGCTTGGCTTTGTGGGTTGTCAATATCAATATGAGGTATTGGAATATCAAGACTATATAGTCCGTCCAGGTTTAATGTCCTTTAGCCAAATGCACTCAAGAATGGGTATTGCCTATGACAAGTTTACCATTGACCCGAAATTAAATGCCTCAGTGAGCCGCTATATATTAACAACCCTTCGTTGCTTAATAGGTTATACCTTGTCATCAAAGATGGTTTGCACTAGCCAGACCCATTTTACCTTACTCAAAGTGGCGATTAGTAACGTCACCATGAAACAAGCCATTGATAGCTTATTAACCAGTGGCCGAAGCCGTAACTGTGACGCTTTCGCATTCGTCAATACAGACTGCATGAATATTGCCCATACCAATATTGAGTATCGCCAAGTATTAAATCAAACCAAGCATGTTTTTGCTGACGGCAGTGGTTTGCGCTTAGCCTGTAAATACAACCACATTGTGCTTAAAGATAATGTTAATGGCACCGATATGTTTCCACGCTTATGTGAACAAGCAGCCAAAAATGGCACATCTATTTATTTGTTAGGTGCTAAACCTGGCGTAGCAGAAAAAGCCGCGGCGAACATGACAAAACGTTATCCCCAATTACGCATTGCTGGCATACAAGATGGCTATTTTAAAGCTCATCAAACTGAGGACATCATTAAGCATATTAATCAGTCTGATAGCGGAATTTTATTGGTCGCTATGGGGGCTCCTACTCAAGAGATGTGGATAGCTAATCATCAGCATCAGTTGAATGTGGGAGCAGCCGTTGGTGTCGGAGGGTTATTCGACTTTTATGCTGATGCGGTCACTCGTGCACCTTTGGCACTTCGTCAAATGGGAATGGAATGGACTTGGCGGTTAATGCAAGAGCCTAAGAGAATGTGGCGTCGATATATTATTGGCAACCCATTGTTTGTTCTGCGGGTATTAATTGATTTGATCGCGCAGCGATTACTAGCGCATAAGAGTGCAAACAAAGCCACATTGCAATTTGCATCAACGCCGTCTCAAAATGCAAATCCGTTGGTTGCGACATCGATAAACGTCAACCTTTTAGACGCTACCACACAGCGAAAATCATGGGGTAAACAACGATGGTTTTTCAGCAAAATAAAGTTAAACCAAATCAGCAAAAGGCTATTGGATATTAGTGCGTCGGCTAGCTTATTGCTGATGCTGTCTCCGCTTTTATTACTCACGGCTTGTGCGATACGACTTGAATCAAAAGGCAATGTATTTTTTAGCCAAACCCGTGCAGGACAAGACAATCAACCGTTTACTATGTTTAAGTTTCGTTCAATGTTTACCGATGCAGAAGCTAGATTGGCTAAATTAACTGCACAGAATGATATGCAAGGTGGGGTGCTGTTTAAGATGAAATCTGATCCTAGGATCACTCACATCGGCGCTTGGATCCGTAAGCTATCAATTGACGAATTACCACAACTTTGGAACGTCTTTAAAGGCGATATGTCATTAGTTGGCCCGCGTCCTGCATTACCCAGTGAAGTGAACCAATATCAGTTATCAGATAGACGAAGATTAATGGTTAAACCCGGTATTACCTGTATTTGGCAAGTATCTGGCCGATCTCACATTCCATTCGACAAACAGGTTGAACTTGATGTTGATTATATCTACCAACAATCACTGATAAAAGACATTAAGTTATTATTTAAGACCATTCCGGCAGTTATTTTCGCCCGGGGTGCATACTAGGAGTAAGGATATGCAAGCCATTATTTTTGCCAACCGTTCAGCGACCGAACTGGCACCATTGAATCGTCAATACTGTGCTGCGTTATTACCCGTGGCCAACAAAGCAATAATTGACTATACCCTTGAAGATCTTGCTCAAGCGGGTATTACCCGTGCGAAATTAGTCATCGCCAATAATGCTGCAGAAATTGAATCCCATGTTGCTAACGGTGCTAGATGGAATTTAACTATCGAATATTTTTTAAGCAAACCAGAAGAAGATATTGAATCAGTATTAAAACGGATGAAATTAGACCCTAATCAGTCTCTATTAGTCGTGAGGGGTGATATTGTTCGCACACCTTGTATTAGACGTTTTGTTGAATTTGCCAAGCAGGTTAAACAAGCATTTGTGCTAGCCTCAATGAGCGATCTAAACCCTGGACTATTAATGCTACCCGAAGGCCGCTTACATGGGCACAATTTAAATTGGCCATTAGCCGCTCCCCAAAAAGATAACGATAAAACCATTAATCAAGTCTTACACGGTATGGCTTTCCATCTAGACAGCATCGACAATTTTGTTGCCGCAAACCATTATATTATTAAACATGCCGACACCTTTGACTTAAAAGGCCGTAGAGTTGATTCCGCGCAAAAAAATAACCAACTTAGAATTGAACATCAAACACAGCACCCTAGTTTTGCAAACCAAAAAACTTACGGCAACATTGGAGCCAATACCTATTTAAATAATAAGGTAAAATGTCATGGTGCGATCGTGATCGGCCAGCATTGTTATATCGATAATAGCGAATTAAGCAATAGTATCGTATTACCCAATACATACATTGGTAATAACCTTAATGTTAGCAATCAAATTGTATCTCAAGATTACATTATCGATATTGCCAAAAACACTTGGGTTAAAGTCAACGATCCTAGTCTTGTTTCTACATGTCATCTCAAGGTAAAGAAATTAACCAAGGTGTCATTTATCACCCGATTAGTGGCGGCATTGTTAATTCTATTAACCCTACCGATTATGTTAATCAGTTTACTGGTAGCTTGTATTCAACGGCCTAAACATCCCATTAAACGGATTTGCGTCAGTAATAATCAGCAACAGCTTATCTCTTTGATTGAAATCGCCATCAACGCTCCGGTGCTGGCAAAGTTGCCACAATTGTGGCTCGTCGTTAAAGGTGAGCTATTGCTCTTTGGCGCAAGTTCTCTGGGTCACCAACATGCACGTTATGGTGTATTTGGTCCGGTACAAATCCTACTGAATGATACGACCCCACAGGAAGAAATAGAATTGGTTGAAATGGAGTTTCAACCATTAAGTCAACTAGGTTACCTGCGTCGATTATGGCAAATAACCCACTCAATCAATGCTCGTTAATTCATATATCAAGACTTGAGGTATTCCATGAAAACTATCATTACTTACGGCACGTTTGATTTATTTCATTTTGGACACGTGAGGTTGTTTAAACGCTTAAAAAAGCTTGGTGATAAGCTAATTGTGGGGGTATCCACCGACGAATTTAATGCGCTTAAAGGTAAGGCCGCGTTTTTCAATTTTCAACAACGACAAGAAATTGTCGCAGCCTGTAAATATGTTGATGAGGTGATAGCTGAAAACGATTGGCGCCAGAAAAGGAATGATATTATTCGGCTAAATGCTGACATCTTTGCTATTGGTGATGACTGGAAAGGTAAATTTGATGATTTATCTGATATCTGTAACGTATTTTATCTTGAACGCACGCAACAAATTTCAACGACAGAAATTAAGAATAATCTTGCCAACAGAGTGATTCCAGATCCAATAAATCATCCCGTTAGCGCTAATATTGCATAAGGAATTAACATGTTATTTAGCTATGTTAATCAATGTATTAGATTACTCATCACTCAAACGCTTTATTGTTTGTCAGGTTTGATACCGAAGCAACATAAAGCGGTCATGGGCTGCTATAAAAACAAGTTTGCAGATAATAGCAAATACTTGTTTCTCCATTGGCAAAGACAACAAACCATTACCGCGATTTGGATATCGGGTGATAAAGCACTCATTAAGCAGTTAACACAACAAGGCTATTTAGCTTATTATCGTTGGTCTTTAATGGGCGTTTTTCATGCATTAACGGCTAAATACTATATTTATAATAGTTATATTGGTGATATTAATCAGTACTTTGCTAAGGGTGCTATTAAAATTAATTTATGGCATGGTTCACCATTAAAACAAATCGAATTTGATATCAGTAATGGACCGTTACACTCGGTTTATCATCCATCGACATGGGCGCAAAAATTAAATGCTAAAGCCTTGTATCATCAACAGTACGTCAAACCCGATTTCATGCTTGCTGCCAGTGATACGGTGAAAGGGCTTTTTCGCACTGGCTTTAAAATGACAGACGAGCAGTTTCTCTGTTGTGGTAATCCTCGTACCGATTATCATCGTTATTATCAAATCAATAATCATCAAACACCATTTACTAATCAAGAGGTTAAACACGTTATTCTTTACGCGCCGTCATGGCGTGATTCAAGCTTAACCAATGACAATAATAACATTTATGCTGAGGCCATTAATTTTAAAGCCTTGTCAACACAATTGATCGATCAAAACCAAATACTATTACTGCGATTACATCCAAATGAAGCGCATTTTGCGGCTGAACTGGATCAATACCCTAATATCATCAATATTACCGAATGGGACGACATATACGGTATTATCAACAAAATAGATTTACTGATCACTGACTACTCATCGATTTACATTGATGCATTACAATACAAATGCGATATCGCTTTTTTTCCATTTGATAAGGCGCACTATCACAGCGAATGCAGAAGTGAATATTCTTATGTAGCGAAACTTCCTGCTGCTGGGCCCAGTGTTTATAACTTTGCCGAGTTGCAAAATATGCTCAAACACATGGCCACCAATGCTGAACCCTCATTAAATGTAGCCGACTCATCAAGACAAGCGTTTTGTAGTCCACAAACAAGACAAGTATTAACTAATACATTTTGGCAACATTCAACCAATGCATTAGATTGCTTAGATGAACTGGTAAAACAAGGTCAACACGAAGCAATAAAAAAGCCCGCATAAATGCAGGCTAAAGGATCATTTCAATGTCAGACTTACTTTTTACGCCATGTGGTGCCGCTTGGTCCGTCTTCTAAGATCACACCTAGTTGATTGAGGCGATCGCGGGCGACATCAGCTGCGGGCCAATCTTTTTCGGTGCGGGCGCGGTTACGCTCGACAATAAGCGCTTCAATTTCTGCCACTTCATCATCACTGCCCTCACCTTTAAAGAAAGCATCTGGTGTTTGGCTGATAATTCCCAGCACATCCGCTAATTGCTTCAAACGCACACCTAATGCAGAGGCGGCAGTCATATCGGTTATTTTAAGACGGTTAATTTCACGTACCATCTCAAATAAAACCGAATACGCTTCAGGCGTATTAAAGTCATCATCCATTGCCAACTTGAACTTGGCCACAAACGCTTCAGCAGGAGCTGCGTCGACGGTTAAGTCTAAGTCTTTAATCGCCGTGTATAAACGCTCTAATGCTGAACGAGCTTGCTTTAAATTATCTTCAGAATAATTTAACTGGCTGCGATAATGACCGGATAATAAAAAGTAACGTACCGTTTCAGGATCATAATGCTTAAGCACATCACGAATGGTAAAAAAGTTGTCTAATGATTTAGACATTTTTTCACGGTCAACCATCACCATTCCGGTGTGGATCCAATAATTTACATAAGGCGTATCGTGGGCACAGCAAGACTGAGCAATTTCATTTTCATGATGAGGAAACTGTAAATCAGAGCCGCCACCATGAATATCAAAATGTGAGCCCAAATGTTTACTGTTCATAGCTGAACATTCAATATGCCAACCAGGACGACCAGGTCCCCAAGGTGATTCCCATGTCGGCTCACCGGGTTTTGACATTTTCCATAACACAAAATCCATCGGATTATGTTTGGCATTATCAATTTCAACTCGAGCACCCGCTTGAAGTTGATCAAGGTTTTGACCTGACAACTGGCCATACTCAGGAAACGAGGCAACACTAAATAAGACATCGCCATTACTGGCGACATAGGCATGTTTTCGGTCCAGTAAACGCTCAACCATATCGATAATTTCTTCAATATGTAACGTTGCCCGAGGCTCAAAATCAGGTCGCATCATATTTAATGCGTCAAAATCTTTATGCATTTCGGCAATCAAGCGCTCAGTAAGTGACTCACAAGATTCATTGTTTTCAGCTGCCCGTTTGATGATTTTATCATCAACATCGGTAATATTACGCTGAAAATTCACCTCATAACCTAGGTAACGTAAATAACGTACTATCATGTCAAACGAAACAAAGGTACGCCCATGACCAATATGACATAAATCGTAAATGGTCACGCCACAGACGTACATTCCGATTTTACCTGGATTTATTGGTATAAATTCTTGTTTATCACGGCTAATACTATTGTAAATCTTTAACATCGAATGGTCTCTTTTACACTAATTTATAACGGGAAATATTAATTCAGATTCTACCATGATGTCACCTGTTTTGAACAATGCACTTTAAGCGGCACTTAAGATAAGTTAGAATCGCGCAAATCAATTTTTTCAAGTGAGATAACATGATTACTTTACATACCAATTTCGGCGATATTACTTTGCAACTAAATGCAGAAAAAGCGCCTATCACTGCCGCTAACTTTATGCAGTATGTTGAAGATGGCTTTTTTGACGGTACGATTTTCCACCGTGTTATTGACGGTTTTATGGTCCAAGGTGGTGGTTTCACTGAAGAGATGAGCCAAAAAAGTGTTAAAGCATCAATCAAAAACGAAGCTAACAATGGCTTATCTAACCGTAAAGGCACAGTTGCAATGGCGAGAACGTCTGATCCGCATTCAGCAACGGCACAATTTTTCTTTAACGTAAATGATAATACCTTCCTTGATTTTAAATCAGAAACCTCTCAAGGCTGGGGTTACTGTGTCTTTGGTGAAGTCGTTGAAGGCTTAGATATTATTGAAAAAATCAAGAATGTTGCAACCGGTAACAATGGCATGCATCAAGATGTGCCATTAGAAGCCATTGTGATCAAAAGCGTTAGCGTTAAAGCGTAATTGTGAAAAAAACAATCTTTGTGGGCGATTTGCACTTGAGTGTTGATCGCCCCGATATTACTCAAGCCTTTGTGTATTTTCTAAACCATGGTTTAGACAATACTGAAGCGCTTTATATCATCGGCGATCTATTCGAAGTGTGGATGGGTGATGATATTGCAGAACCCTTTAGTGTTGCCATCGCGGAGGCAATCAAAACGGTATCAGACACCCTACCAGTGTACTTTATTCATGGTAACCGTGATTTTATGGTTGGCAAACAATTTTGCCAACGCGCAGGTATGAAAATATTGCCTGAGGTGTATTGTATCAACTTGTACGGTGTTAACACCGTGATTTTGCATGGTGATAGCCTTTGTACACTTGATATTGCTTATCAGCGATTCAGACGCTTTCGAAGTTTTGGACTTGTTCGCTGGGTTTACGCCCACTTACCTAAAAAGACCCGCTTAAACATTGCCGCTAAAATTCGTCAAACAAGTGTGCAAGACAATCAGCACAAACACCACGAAATTATGGATGTTGAGCCAAGCGCGGTCACAGCACTACTAGCAAGTACTGGCTGCCAACGAATGATCCATGGTCATACACATCGGCCCGCGATTCATCAGCTCACAGCTCAAGAACAACGTGTGGTGGTCGGTGATTGGTATACTCAAGGCAGCGTGCTAAATGTCAGTGATAAAGGTTGTGAGTTAGTAACATTACCCTTTTCCGCAACAAACTAGGCTCACTTGAAGGTATCAGAATTGATATCAACTGTGAGTCTTGGTTTATATAGCGCCATTATTGATTATTGAGGCGGTATTCCACTGTGGAAACGAAACTCTGTATCTACTGACAAAATTAACTGCATTTCTTTTTCTCGAAAATAATTAATTCGTTCACTAATATCTTTACCTGCTACAACCTCAGCAAGAGCTAAATAATCCTGATAATGCCGAGCTTCTGAACGAAGTAATGAAGTGTAAAACTTAGCCAAGTCATCATCTAAGTGCGGCGCAAGCTTGGCAAATCGCTCACACGAACGTGCCTCAATAAACGCACCAATAATCAACTTATCAATCATGGTCTCAGGCTCATGAGTTCGGACATGAGAAATTAATTGTTTGGCATAACGGCCTGCGCGAATATTACGGTAGTCAATACCGCGTGCAGACATAATTTGCAGGACTTGTTCAAAATGATGAAACTCTTCTTTGGTAAGGCGCACCATTTTACTCATTAAGTCAGCACTATTGGTTAAGTCTTTGTTGGCGACTAATTCACTGGTGATATCATTTTTTTTACTATCACGAGCCAAAAATGCTTGCACATTACGGTCTGGTTGATAGATAAAATCCTCATAAGGTTTTGCCCAAGCCTTTAATAGATATGAACTACTTTTATCAATCGCATATTTGCGGATCATTAAAATAGCCGTTTGAGCAGCCTTAAGCTCGCAGTTGCAATGGTCGATCAACAGTGGCGTTAATTGTTCAGGTTGTTTTGCTTGTTCAAGCCAACTGTTTGGGGTCTCACAACCTAGAAAGTCATAAATAGGGACCAGTAATTGCTGCATAAGATGGATAATCCTTTCAAAAAAACTAAGGTTATTTTACCTATATAACGATCTTTTCTGAAGTCAAAAACGTAATACCACTTGACGAAAGTCTATTTATGTTTAATAAATAAGCTAAGCAGCTTATTTTAACGATTTTGTAACAGATGCAATCGATCACCTTAAATGATGACTCTACATTGGGATAGAGTCATAACTTAACAACATAGATGTTGGCAATGGAACCATCTCAGTGTGATGCCAACACAATAACGCCTGTTGATAAGTAGATGTGGACTGATTAAGGCGGTGGGTAAAGAGCTGTAGTCAGTTCGTCGTTGTTTGGCGAACTAGGTCAAAAAATGCTAAACAAGGATAACTATAATGGTATTGAATCACTTAATGGGACTGTACACTCATCCGAAACAAGAGTGGCAAAAAATTGAAAAAAATCATGAAGCGCTAAAAAGCAGTTTGAGCCATATACTGCTTATCGCACTTATCCCGGCAATTTGTGCTTATTTTGCAACGGCACACATTGGTTGGAATCCTGGCGTTGGAGAACCGTTATTTCTTACATCACAAAGCGCACTACTGATGTCAATTGCGATGTATTTTGGTTTAATTATTGGCGTTTTGGCGCTTGCTTATTTAGCCTTTTGGATGGGTAGGACGTTTGATGCAGATCCAACCTATACACAAGCTCTTGAATTAGCGTCCTATACTGCGACGCCCCTGTTTATGGTCGGTCTAGCCGCACTCTACCCTGTACTATGGTTCATTATGGTCATCGGACTAATTGGCTTATCCTATTCGGTTTATCTTCTGTATGCAGGTGTTCCTATTATTATGAATATCCCTGAAGAAAAAGGCTTTATTTACGCAAGCTCAGTAGTGACCGCTGGTCTGGTGTTATTAGTCGCACTGATGGCAAGTAGTGTGATTTTATGGAGTATTGGCTTAGGCCCAATGATGCAATAATTTATTGGTAACTTATATGAGTTATTGATTATTGATTGTTGATTGTTGATTGTTGATTGTTGATTATTGATTATTGATTATTGATTATTGATTATTGAAAAAATGATATAAAAAAGGCGCATTCAGCGCCTTTTTTTACTATTTACCTTGATTACGCAAAAGTATCTCGTAACGGTACGGTTAAGTTAAACACTAAATGTTCAGCGCTAGAATCTTTACTGTCAGCACAGAAATAACCTTCACGTTCAAACTGGTAGGTTTTTTCAGCCGATGCATTGACCAAACTAGGTTCAACCAGTCCCTTGACCACAGTGAGTGAATTGGGGTTAAGGACTTCATCGACCGTTTCAAAAGCCGCAGGATTTACATTGGTAAATAGACGTTCATACAAACGAAACTCAGCAGGTTTCGCTGTTGATGCCTCAACCCAATGAATAACCCCTTTTACTTTACGACCGTCAGCAGGATTTTTGCCTAAAGTATCTGCATCATAGGTACAATAAACCGTTGTGATATTACCATCAGCGTCTTTATCACACCGATCTGCTTTGATAATATAAGCATTACGTAAACGGACTTCTTTACCTAAAACCAGTCGTTTAAAATGCTTATTTGCCTCTTCTTTAAAATCTGCGACGTCAATAAATAGCTCACGCCCAAATGTCAGCTCACGAGTTCCCATGGTTTCATTGTTTGGATGAGCAGCAGCCATAATGGTTTCGGTTTCAGTATTAGAATAGTTTTCAATGACGACTTTTATCGGTCTTAACACTGCCATTGCTCGAGGAGCATGCTCATTAAGCTCTTCACGGATACAGGCATCTAACATGCCTACTTCAACCAAATTATCTTGCTTGGTGACGCCAATACGTGAGCAAAACTCACGAATAGATGCAGCCGTATAACCACGACGACGCAAGCCCGCAATCGTTGGCATTCTTGGGTCATCCCAACCGGTGACGAGTTTACGTACGACTAGATCATTCAACTTACGCTTAGACATCAGAGTATATTCAAGATTCAAACGCGAAAACTCATACTGACGCGTACGATCCGGGATGTTAAAATCGTCTAAATGATCCAAGACCCAATCGTATAAACGACGATTATCTTGAAACTCTAACGTACAAATTGAATGAGTAATATTTTCAATCGCATCTGAAACACAATGGGTAAAATCGTACATAGGATAAATGCACCATTTATCCCCCGTTTGATGATGATGGGCAAAACGTATACGGTAAATAATAGGATCACGCATACACATAAAAGGCGATGCCATATCGATTTTGGCGCGCAGTGCACATTCGCCTTCTTTGAATTCACCTTTGCGCATTTTTTCAAACAGCGTGAGGTTTTCTTCAATACTGGTATCACGATAAGGACTGTTTTTACCCGGTTCTTTTAATGAACCCCGGTATTCTCTTGTTTGCTCACCATTTAAAAAACAAACGTAAGCAAGCCCTTTATTAATTAACTCAACAGCATACTGGTGTAACTGCTCAAAATAATTCGATGAATAACGGATATCGCCAGACCATTCAAAGCCCAACCAGCGCACGTCTTCCTGAATAGAATTAACATAATTGATGTCTTCTTTTTCAGGATTTGTATCATCAAAACGTAAGTTACACTGACCTTGATAATCTTTGGCAATACCAAAATTTAAGCAAATAGATTTAGCATGGCCAATATGTAAATACCCGTTAGGCTCTGGTGGGAAACGAGTATGTACTTGGCTATGCTTACCGCTTTTTAGGTCTTCGTCTATGATATTACGAATGAAGTTACTTGGACGTACTTCGGTGTCCACATGACTCATGGAATTCCTCTTGGCGCACAATGGCAATATGAATAAAAATAGATGATCCTACAGAACTTAAGTAGTTACAACTACTAGGATCGAAAAAGTTAACCTTATAAAGCAAATAAACCCAGCAAAGCTGGGTTTATTGTTTAAATCAAACAGGATTAAGGTTAACTATTCCGTGATAATGCGTATTCCAGGAATAATTTGTTGGGCTTTTCTGCCTTTTTTATTTAACCAGAGATAAAACCCAATCAATGCCACAACAAAGAAACCGATCCAACTGGCAGACTGCAACGGATGTTGAGTAAAGGTCGCGCCTTGGTAAACCACGGTCGCCGAACCATAGGCGAGTGAAAACGTCCAAATTGCAGCAAAACGAGCCCATTTAGCACCAAACTCATGAACCAAGGCCCCCATAGCGGCCACACAAGGCGTATAAAGCAAGATGAATAACAAGTATGAAAATGCCGCTATCTGACTTTTAAAGCCTGTTTGAAGCGCACTGAATGTGGAGGAATCAACAGACAATGCCATCGCAGCTTCATCTAAATCAGTAATACCCGCTATTGCAATTGATAATGGGTCACCTGGCTCTATGCCTAATAAATTTGCCGGAACGGTGGCTAAGCCTATTTTGACGCTATCCCAAATAGACACAAGTTCTACGTCATCACCATCGACGGTGCTGTATAAACTATTTAACGTCCCAACTACAGCTTCTTTAGCAAAAATGCCGGTAATAATACCCACTGTTGCCGCCCAGTTATCTTGCTCAATCCCCATTGGACTAAAAAAGGGTGTGATTTGTTGACTCGCAGCACTGAGTAATGATTCTTTACTATCTTCATGCCCAAAAGAGCCATCAGTACCAATAGCATTAACAAAGTTAAGCAGCGTCACCACAATAATGATGGTTTTACCCGCGCCCATAATAAAGCTTTTAGTTCGCTTAGTTGTGCGAGAGAACACCGCTTTAGATTTAGGCATTTCGTAACTTGGTAGCTCCATAACAACGGCACTGCTTGTACCTGGCAATACCGTTTTACGCAGTAATAAACCAGTACCAATCGCAGCAAAAATACCAATGATGTAAAGTAAAAACACCAAGTTTTGACCCGACTGTGGAAAGAATGCGGCAGCGAATAACGCATAAACAGGCAAGCGAGCACTACAAGACATAAACGGTGCCATCATACCTGTCACGATCCGCTCACGCTCACTGCCTAAGGTTCTCGTTGCCATAATGGCAGGAACGGAACAGCCAAAACCAACAATCATCGGCACAAAGGCTTTGCCCGGCAAACCAATACGGCGCATTAAACCATCAACGACAAAAGCTGCACGAGCCATGTAACCAGAGCCTTCAAGTACCGAGAGGGCTAAAAATAACGCTGCAATAACCGGTATAAACGTCGCGACCGTTTGAATACCTTGGCCAACACCGCCAGCTAAAATCGTCACTAGCCAATCAGGTGAGCCCATTGACGACAGCAAAGCCCCAAAATGATCAACAAAAATGGCACCCGCGGTAATATCAAACAAGTCAATAAATGCATTACCCACGTTAATACTGAATAAAAACATCAGATACATAACAAACAAGAAGATTGGGATGCCCAAAACGGGGTGCAACACCACCTTGTCGAGTCTATCAGTGGCACTAACGTGTGTACCTTGACTGACTGAAGCTTCAAACACCTGTTGCACAAAATCGTAACGTGTCGTCGCGATCATAATATCAATATCTTCACCAGCTTGCTCTACCCGCTGGGTACATTGTTGTACCGTGTCGTGTAATTGCGTTTCACTGGTACCACAGCCATTTCCATGACTGTTGGCTAAAATAGCAAGGGCTTGTCCGCGGCTTAACTCAACAAGACCTTGGCTGTCATTTTGCTTCTGTAAAGCTGTGACACTTGCCTCGATATCAGCATGGTACTGCAATAATAACGATGATGTTGTGTCGCCTTTTTTCAATAATGCCAATAACTCAGTCTGTAGCTGTTCAACATCGGCTTGCTTACGTGAGCAAATTGCGACGACTGGACAACCAAGTCGTGCCGACATGTCATCTGCATTAATATTGATCCCCAGCTTTTTAGCTGCGTCAATTTTGTTAATGACAACAATAACCGGAATACCTAACTCACGTAATTGGGTGGTTAAATACAGATGACGCTCAACGTTTGTGGCATCAACTAAGTTGATAATGGCGTCCACTTGTTGATTTGAAAGATAGGCCTGGGCGATTTGTTCATCTAATGAACAATCGCAGCTATTACCTGCGGGTAATAAATCATATATGCCCGGTAAATCGGTAAGAAAAACATCAGTACCAGAGTAACTAAGCTTACCGGTTTTCTTTTCTACGGTTACACCCGACCAATTGCCAACCTGCTGGCTTGCACCTGTAAGTGCATTAAAAAGAGTCGATTTACCTGCATTGGGGTTACCCACGGTGACACAGTGAAATTGTTTAGTCATTTTTTAGAACTACCTCGATAATATCGGCTAAATCACAACGCATACATAATTTACTGCCACGTAAATCTAACTCAACACCCGAGCCCATAGGGGCTCGACGTATAAAATGAAAACGAGTGTTGGGTGTAATGCCCATAGATAACAATTTACGTTTGACAGTTTGCGGTAACGTTAATTGACCGATTTCAGAGATAATCGCCTGATCACCAGGCTTAAGTTCACTCAGCTTCATGTAACACTACCTTCAACTACATTAATAACGTTAAAATTTTATATGAACTGAAACAGTTAAACTCAAATCTAGATCAAAGTTTCACTTGTTAACGAGAATTGTTTTCAGTTGTATTACGCATTATGTGACAAATGCCCGTTAGAATATAGTACAACGAAGATTTTATTTTAACTTGCAAGCCAGAATGAGAAAAAAGGGCTACTCTCTTTGTGCTGTCAGTAATCCCATGCAGCAGTCATCTGACCATATTCCATCAATGCAGCTATTCTGTCTTAATGTTCCCTCAAGAATAAAACCAACCTTCTCTAATACCTTACGTGATGCGGTATTTTCTTGAGCACAAATACCAATGTATTTATGCATACTAAATTGTAACGCCCCCCAATCCGTTAAGGCTTGCAGGCTTTCACTTGCAAACCCTAAACCTTGCTGTTCTGGTGCTACAAGGTAGCCTACTTCGGCGCGTCTTAATTCTGCATCGTCGCATCTAAAACCAATAAGTCCCACAAATTCATTGGTGTCGATCCGTTCAATAACGAGAGATAACCAGTCTCCAGATCCAAATTGCCATATCGCTTTGCGCTGCTCAAATTTAGCAACAATTTCCGATTCAGATTCAATACTTCGGATATGTTGATTGATACCCTTATCACGATGTAAGCGTAAAAAATGCTCCCAATCTTTACTTTGTAAATGTCGCAATTTCAAGCGCTCACTATAAAGATTTATTTGCATACATCCTCTCTTAGTTCATTAATAAAAATGGCAGCCTAGGCTGCCATTCGATATCACATAATCACTACGCGCTAGCTGCGGCTAGTGACTTCAAGTAAATGAAAACCAAATTGAGTTTTTACCGGACCTTGAACCGTATTTAATGGCGCGCTAAACACCACTTCATCAAATTCTTTAACCATCATTCCAGGACCAAAAGAACCTAAATCACCACCTTGCGCCCCAGATGGACAAGAAGAGTTTGCCTTAGCAATCTCGGCAAAGTCTGCACCAGCTTCGATCTGTTGCTTGAGTGATTCGCATTGATCTTGGGTGCTTACGAGTAGGTGTCTAGCCGTTGCTTGTACCATAATATCGCTCCTAAAAATGTAATATTAAATAAAAATAACACTAACATAACGACAAGGTGATGACATAATTAAGTCACCACATCTGTTCGTCATTTATTTTGCTGATTCAGCTTTAATCCAATCGGCAATTTTGTTTTCCATCACGGCCATCGGTAATGATCCTGATGTTAACAATTGGTCATGAAAACCTTTAAGATCAAATTTGTCACCAAGGGCTTTTTCTGCATCGGCACGTAATCTTAAAATAGTCAGTTGGCCCACTTTATATGACAAAGCTTGACCAGGAATAGCCATGTAACGCTCCACTTCAGCAATGATATCCGACTCCGCCATAGGCGAATTGTCCTTCATATATTGAATTGCTTGCTCACGACTCCAACCTTTTGCATGAAGCCCCGTATCAACCACTAATCGCATTGCCCGTAACATTTCATCTGATAATTTACCAAAGTACTGATATGGATCGCTAAATACGCCCATCTCAACACCTAAGTATTCTGCATACAGTGCCCAGCCTTCTTCAAATGCGGTATAACCCTGGAAACGTTGAAATTGTGGAACGTCGGTTAACTCTTGCTTAATCGAAATCTGAAAATGATGACCAGGTGCTGCTTCATGCAAAGAAAGGGTTGTCATACCCCATTTAGGTTGTGCTTTTAAGTTGTAGGTATTGATATAAAAAGTCCCCGGGCGAGAGCCATCCACTGCAGGTGATTCATATGATGCACCAGCGGCAGATTTTTCGCGGAAACTTTCCACAGGTTTTACAATATAATCCGCTTTGGGCATCACATTGAAATACTGTGGTAAAACCTGATTAATATGATCTTTAATCGTCATATAACCATCAATAAGATCTTGTTTATCACTAAAAAAATACTTTTGTTCTGACGATAAAGAAGCAAAAAAAGCACTTAAATCGCCATTAAAACCAACTTGCTCTCTTACTTTGTCCATTTCAGTTAAAATACGAGCCACTTCAGACAAACCTATTTGGTGGATCTCATCCACGGATAGGGTTGTTGTGGTGTGGCTATTGGCTAAATGTTGATACCAGTCTTTACCATTTGGCAATCCCCACCAACCATCTGAAGCACGAGATTTCGGCAAATAGACATTCTTCACATAATCACGTAACTGAGTCAATGCAGGTAATAACTCAGTATTGATAAGTTGTGTATATTCGATAGTTAATGCTGATTTTTGTGCGTTTGTAAAATCGTCAGGTAGCAACGTTATTGGCGAATAAAAAAAGCTACTTTCTGCATCTGCAACAAGTTGGGCATCTAACTGAGGAATAATACGTTCGACAAGCACTCGAGGTAGTACCACTTTACTGGCAATACCTTCATCCATCCGCTGCTGTGCAAGCTTAGTCCAGTTAATAAAACCCCGTAATCGTAATAACCAATTCTGGTAATCTTTAACAGTCTTAAATGGTTGAGCACTCTCACCGCTTCCCAGCTGCACCATGGTAAATACTGTGCTAGAAAACTGATTAATAGGTAAGAAATACTCTGGATAGGTTTCGCCTATAAGCGCCATGTTACGATCATAAATGAACATGTCGTAACTCAATTTAAGTGAAGCAGGAAGCTTCTCAACATCAATGGTTTTAGCTTGGCTAAAGTAATGACTATTCAAGTCATGACGGGCCGCTAAGTACTCTTCAGTTAATGCACCACCAAATTGGTCATTATAATCGTTAACCCCAACAAAGGTGGCATAAATGGGTTCAAGCTTTAACTGAGCATTAAAAAAATCATCAACCATCGCTAAATACTGCTCTGAAGCAGATTGAGGCATAACGGCGGCGCTAGACTCTGAGGTCTTTTCAGACGTAGAAGAAACCGTCGAGCCTTCTGAACAACCTTGAGTGGCCAATAGTAAGGACACCGTTAACGCCAACAATGTTTTATTCATTATTATTATTCCTTAACACAAATTAACTCACGCCTTGTTACCCTAATAGAGTCAAAGGCTTAATATTAGTGGTCTGATTTATCCCATTGCAGCGATTCAATCTAAATGAAAAAGTCTTAAAATCGACAAGTTACAACCATTGTATCTTTGGCTAGCTTTACAAGAAACAAAACTTCAACAAAAAACACACAAACTAACAATTAATAGTACCCTAACGTCACTCGGTAGATTTCACGCTGTAATATTCAACCTATTCACACAATAAAATAAGCGGGCCAAAAAAATGACTCTATTATTTTTACTAGCTAATAAAAAAGCCCCTAAAAGGGGCTTTTTAAATCAAGCTTAGATTAAAGTGTTACGTTGTGAATACGGGCTTTTTCTTTGATGTAAGAAATATAGCTCTTAGCACTACGTTCAGTCTTTTCATCTTTTGCGGCAAGTAGTGCACGCTGATAAGCAGACTTGTACTTTTTAAGGCTTAAGTATGATAAAGCTAACTCAAATTGAGCTTCGCCAGGATTATCAATGCCTGCATCAAGTGCTTTTTTAAGCACAGGAATGGCATCTAGATACTTTTGGTCTAAAGAAAGGATGCGACCTTGTTTTAAAAACAAATCACCCTCGTTGTTAACAGCAGCTGCTTTACCATAATAGTAAGCGGCTTCTTTTAACTCTTTAGCATTATGATAAAAACCAGCAAGTGTTGAAAAACTCTTCTCGTTTTCAGCAATAAGGCCTGACTTCATGTGCTTTTCAAAAATCGTAGCAGCTTTATAAGGCGCGCCTTTTTGAGCTAACAATTGAGTCAAACGAGTAATGTTACTGTCTGTCTCTAAAAAGCCATTCTTGTATGCCAAATCGTATGTAGCGAGTGATTTATCATAGTTTTCAGTCATCAAGTAAAATTGAGCCAACTGAACCCAGAGACGTTTATCGTCTTGGAACAACGGCACCATAGTTTCTAATACTTTTACGGCTTCATTGTACTTTTTCTGGTTAAAGTAAGCAGTTAACTTCATCTGATACAGACCTTTATCAGGTGTTTCAGATAAAGATAATCCCTTATCAGCAACTTGAAGCACTTTATTCCATTCTTTTAACTCAGTGTGGGCAATACCAATTCTGCGATACATTTGCGCATCAGAGTTACAGGTAAAGTCCATCCACTTATAATAATATGGAATTGCTTCTTTAAACTTTTTTTCTTGTAGTAACAAATCAGCATACAAACGCATTGTTGCAGCATGATCGGTACCACCAAGAATGTCAGCATCTACAGCAGTCTTTAAAAACTTGATAGCTGTTTTCATCTGACCTTTTTCAGCATAGAAGTTACCTAACATACGATCGACATACGCTTTGTCGAAATCGTTTCTAGCATTAGCTTCAAGCAAAATTGCAATTGCTTCGTCTAAATTACCTTCTGTATACGCTTTAAAAGATTTTTGAACTTTTTTTGCAGCGCTATCGCCCACAGCACGAGATTGACGGGTGTCAATTTCACACTTTTCAGCAGCAACTACAGAGTTAGACAGCAATGCACTTCCACAGACTGAAAGTAATAACACTGTAGCGATACTAGTAACTTTACGCATTATCTACCTCCCTTTCTCTAGTGTGAAGTCAAGCTGTACTTTCATACCCGTTTGTTTTAATGGCTTACCATCAACAATCTTTGGCTTGTATTTCCATTTTTTCAATGCACGAATTGCTTCACGATCGAATAAACGTCTAGGTTCAGCCTTGATAATAGAAACATCATCGACACCACCGAGTTCGTTGATTGTAAAGCTAAGTTGAACCCAACCCTCTTTACCATCACGAGCAGCAGCAATCGGATACTGAGGCTCAATACGAACAATAGGGGTAGCATCACCATCGCGGGTCATCATGTTACCGAGTTTAAAACCAGTACTGGGCCCACCAGATTCTATACCACCCATATTGAACGCCATATTGGTATCAATATTAGATGATGTATCAGGCGGAGTAGTATCCGGCTTAGGCGGCTGCTCCGGTGGTGGAGGTGGCTTAGGTGTAACCCTTGGTTTTTTCTGTGCCTTCGAATCCTGTTTATCCATCGTAATTTCAATAACAGGGGTTTCCTCTGAGTCAGCGTTGCGTTGTGCACCACCACCGACCAGAAAAGCCATGAAAGCAAACAGCCCAAAAGTCACTGCAGCACCAATGATTATTGATACGAGTGCTCTTAGCATATTAGTCATTCCCCGCTGATACTGAAATTTTGTCAATACCGGCCGCTTTAACGTTATCAAGTACTTTAACGACTAAACCATGTAAAGAGTCTTTGTCTGCTTGAATCAATACAGCTGCTTCAGGTGCTTCAGCTAACATACGCTCTACGTTAGCCGTTACACGTTCGATATCAACCTGACGGTTTTCCATCATAATGACACCATTTTTGCTGATGCCAATAAAGATGTTTGCCGATGGTTTAGACGTAGCCTGTGACGCTTTCGGCTTGTTGTAGTCTAAGCCTGATGGCTTAACAAACGATGTTGTTACAATGAAGAAAATCAGCATGATAAACACGATGTCTAGCATCGGAGTCATATCAATTTGCGCTTCCTCTTCCATAGTGGAATGCTTCTTACGTGCCATGTTCAATCTCTCTCTAATGGTGAGGCATGCTGTCTTTTAGCTTTTCTAAACTGATTCTCATTTTTGAGTCTAAACGCGTGCTAAAGAACACACCCGATAGCGCCGCAACCATTCCTGCCATTGTCGGCATTGTAGCCATAGAGATACCAGCAGCCATTAAACGAGCATTACTCGTCCCCTGAATTGCCATCACATCGAATACTGAAATCATACCGGTTACAGTACCTAATAAACCAATCATTGGACAAATGGCTACTAAGGTTTTGATTAACAGCATACGTGCATTCAAATCTTGTCTCGCTTGGGATATCCAAGCTTCACGGATACGGTGAGCATGCCAAGAAGTTGTCTCTTCTCTTGCTTCCCAAGAGGCTATAACGGCTTGATGTTGTTTTGGTGATATCCAATTTAGATACCAATAACGCTCAAGCATTAACACCCACATCAGGAATAGCACTGCTGCAACCAACCAGAGGACATCGCCTCCCGAGGCCATGAAGCCCCTGACGGAATCCCATACGTCCATCAGGATTAGCATCATTAGTCAGCCCTCTTCTCAGCATGTTCTGCAATAATACCAGCACTTTGCTCTTCAAGAATTTGAACGATAGACTTACTACGAGCAACTACGATTGCGTGTAGCAGCATTAGAGGCAATGCAGCAATAAGACCTTGAACGGTAGTAATAAGCGCCATAGAAATACCACCAGCCATCAATTTAGGGTCACCAGTACCGAATAATTGAATAGATTGGAAGGTCGCGATCATACCGGTAACCGTACCCAATAGACCCATCATAGGAGCAATAGCCGCAATCACTTTGATAATTGAAATACGCGCTTCTAAAGCGGGTGTTTCTTTTAAGATAGCTTCATCAAGTTTGAGTTCAAGCGTTTCAACATCAACGTCTTTATTCGATTGATATACTTTTAAGATACGGCCTAGAGGATTGTTGCCAGGGTTTTCGATGCTCTTACGCTGACGATTAACTTTACCGCCAACAAGAGTCAGAGTCACTAAACGCTCAACAGCAATTAACGCACCGATTGCTAACAAGGTAAGAATGATATAACCAATAGTACCACCGGCTTCTAAACGATCTTCTATACTAGCTTTATTAGTAAAGATGTTTAATAACACGCCGCGGGCCGGATCAATATAAAAAGGAGCGACACCTGAAGTGGTGTTCTCCCACGAATCAACAGCGCTCACTTGGTAGCCTTCAGGCTGCTGTGATAATTGCTGAATTAAACCAAGATCAGGTTTGTAAACAACATATTTACCTTCGGCCGTTAAGTTAAAAGGACCGACGCGGTGAATAGCAGTATTCACTACGCTACCGTCAATGGCCGTAACATCACCATCGAATTTAACAACTTTACCTGACTCAACCATTTCAAATAATTGTGCTTCCCAAAATTGCTCTAACTCTTCAATTTTAGGCAGTGATTTACGTGCACCTAGTTCAGCAATAAAAGTATCGCGACCAGGGTACTGAGCACTGATGTTAGACGCGGCTAGCTTACCAGAAAAATCACCGGCTTCGCCTTTAACAACACCAAACATCTCACCCAAGTCACCTTGAGCAGTTTTTAAGTCTTCTTCTAACTGAGCAATTTTACGCTCGTTATCTAAGAAGGCTTGGTTTAAATCTTTACCGCGTTGCTTTTCAGCAGATAAAGCATCTTTTTCACGTTTAAGCAATGCGGCTTTATCACCACGCTCAGCCTGAAACTCTTTTTCACGCTTAACGTTTGACTTACCTTCGCTAGCTCGGTCTGCTTTAACTTGTTGTAACAATTGGTCGATAGTTTTGGGTGCATCTGCAGCATAAACCGTACCAGCTGTTAAAGAGAAAGTTGCAGCCAGTAGCACTGATGTAATTAACTTCTTCATTATTGTGCAGTCTCCGCAGCAGGAATTGGTAATGCGAATAGGTCTAATGCGCCTTGCTTACGAGCAATACGAATACCTTTCGTGATGTCGCGTAGATAGCTGTCTTCTAACTTATTCCAGGTTTTCGCATCAGCATCATACATCCATGCTATTTTCTGATCTAAACTCTGGGCATAGAGAGCAACACGGCCTAAATTAAAGAAATCAACTAAGACTTCTTTGCCGTCTAGGTCAAGCTTACCTGTATGAACTGCAACAAAGTTACCATATTCACGCTCAATGCTATAAGCATCAAGTATTAGACGATATTTCTCTGCCAATGTAACTTCTGCGGTATTAAGAATATCCTTTAGATTTTCAACTCGGTTATGACGAACTTCCGAATTAAAAGGTAAATCTAAATTAACAAACTGCTCTAAAGCATCGACCATTTTAAACATTAATGGCACAACACCCTGGCGAAGTTTATCTACGCCGTTGATATCAGTCTGAATTAAATCAAGTGAATTTTGTTGATCAGCTACTAAGCCCGCAACGTAATCATTGTATGATGTCAGTGATTCACGTTCATCAGCAACGTTGCTATACTCAAAAAGCATGTCTTGTGCTTGGTCGAAATATTTGTCGACTTTCTTTTGTGACGCAGCGGATGCAGCATTAAGGCTGCTATCGGCTTTTTGAACCTCAGCGAGAGGGCCTGCAACAACGAAGTTGCTACCAGCTAAAGCCAGAGCGCCAACAAGTGCAGTAGCGATTTTTGTTCTATTGCTTACCTTGGACATAGTTCCCAACCAATTTGAAGTGAATTAAAAAGTTCAACTCTGCAAAATAACCTTGATCTAAAATTGTTAATCAATGTTACTTCAACTAAGTACGTCTTTTTCTTGTGATTGTTAGTTTTTCTTCCCTTTTCTACACCGGTTAAAGTGTAGACCCGCTGGCATCATTTCACAAAATGTCGACCTATGTCAACATTTACAAAGTTTAAAAACTACTGGAAAGAACAGTTAAAGCGGTCAATGTTGACGAAGGGTTAATAATCAAACGTCTTTAACATAAATGCGTGATAATTTAATGCTAATATAAAAATATTATTTGTTTTCATTCAGTTAGTTACAAAAATACGGCAACACAACTTTACCTTCTATTTATCTATTTTCTAATTGATAAATAAATTTTGTAGCATGTAAATACCAACTTAAAACTTCATTTTGTTCACTTTTAAGTACTTTAAGTTCATTTAACATCATATTGTTTTGGTAGAGTTTATCGACAAAGATTGCCAATTTAGATTCATCAAAAGAAGCATTGATCAATTCAGTTAATCGTAGTCTTAACGTTTCCATTTGTATTGTAATAAATTCAATAAATTGCAATTTTTTTGTAACAGGCCAAAATAAGCCGGCCTTAAAAAATTCAGCCACAAAACGCATTAAATCAGAATCCTGGGCAGCGGCTTCATCGAAAACGACTAACAATTTAATCAAATGATTAATTTCTGCTCTAATATCTTCACATTTAGGGTCTTTCTTAATTCGCTCAACATCTTTTTGACTAGTGATATTGCCCATGGCATTGGCCATTTTAGTTAAACAATTAATCAGTAAATTAACTTCTTCTTTTTCTATTAAGGTTAAAATCTTTCTATTTCGGTTAAGGATCATTGAACGGCTATGATGAAAAACAATGCCAAACTGACCGCCATCTTTTAACACTCTAGTCGCTTCTTCAAGTGACTTTTCAACGTTTGAATACTCAAAACCAAATTGAGATATATAAAGGTCAACAGAATTTGATTCAAGAGGGAGTTGTTCACAGCGAGTATTAGACATTAAGGCTATGTCGATTTTATGGCCGTTTTGATTTTCCGAGTTAACTAAACTGACTTCAGCTAAATCTACACCAATCACTTTACCGGTTAACTCACTGGTTAATAATCCGTCACGCAATAAAAGAGGTAAAGAGCCATTACCCGTGCCAACATCGACTACCAAAAAATCTTCATTTAGACCATTAAATATCGGTTGCCAAACACTTTTCAATATCCCTTCATAATTACCTGATATTGCCTCACCGAATGAAGTTGTGTGTCCTTGTTGCCAATATTCACTCCAGTGATTATTCATTTGATCTCCTCAATTAATCACAACATATTGCTAAATAACCTCAACTCGAGATGGGAGATGAGGTAAATCGATAACAACGGGTTTATTTCAAGTCCACAATATCAAACTTGCCATTAGTTTTGCTAATAAGCCACATTTATGTGTTAATCGCGTGTCGATGACAAGTCAAAGCAACGCAGACCGCAGGACAAAGAGCGGTTTAATAATCGTTTATTATCCTAGCTGAGGGTTCATAATAGACTAAATAAAAAGGCTCCCGAAGGAGCCTTTCTTGTATCTAATTAATGAGCTATTAGAATTTAGAACTTAAGAGTATAACTTGCACGATATTCACGACCGTAGTTGTTATACAGATCAGCGTTATCGTATGTACCAAAAGAGCTCAACACTGGATCTTCATCTGTTAGGTTATTGATGCCTAACAGTAGTGAACCATAGTTACCCGCATCATACACATAACTTAGATTGTGGATTAACCAAGAATCTAAGTTACCTGTGTCATCATCTTCATAAGTAGAAGCTGTGTAGCTCATGTTCCAAGATACACGATGGTCACCCATGCTGTAGTTAGTGGTAAAGTTAGACTTATAGTCTGGTGAACCATTCCAACCAGCCGTATCAATCGCTTCACCGCCAGCTTCAACTTCTTCGATGTATTCTAGCACGAAGCTGTTGTTCCAGTTAAAGCCAATATCACCAATTGCTGTTTCAAACTTCGCGTTTAACGCGACATCTATACCAGTAATCTCTAACTTGTCAGTGTTACCGTAACCAGTACCAATTTCTAAAGCACGACCTAATGAACCATCCGTAGTTGGAGCACGGTTAACATAGAAAGTTTCATTTTCTTCCAGCGTACCCGCAGCAATACCACGCATTACGTTGGTGTTAGTACGTTGACTGATTACATCATCAATATTGAGGTTAAAGTAATCAACCTTAATACCGATGTCATCAATGATATCCCATGCTACACCAAAGTTGATGTATTCTGACGTTTCTGGACCTAGGGTATCGTTAGCACGAATGTAAGTATCGTACTGTTTTTCGCTACAATCGGCATCAGAAGTACCTGATTGTTGACAGAATGGATAATCTTTACCACTTTCAGCGCTGAATGTGGTTGCCGCATATAACTGATCTAATGCTGGAGCACGGAACGCTTCAGAGTACGACGCACGTACGACAACGTTTTCCAGTGCTTGCCAGCGAACAGAGGCCTTAGGCGCAAAGTTATTACCAAAATCACTGTAATCATCGTAGCGAGCCGCAAGGTTTAATTCAACGTCATCTGTTATCGGTAGAACCGCTTCATAGAACATTGCCCATACTTGACGATCGCCGCCTGCAGAGTTACCCGCGCTACCACCAATCAAGCCAGCTTCTGACTGAGCGTCATACACTTCACTATACTGTTGGTCAAAATATTCCATACCGACATAATGTGCAACGGCACCAGCAGGTAATTCAAACGCATCAAAACCAAGACCTGCACTGTACTGATCAAATGTGGCACGACCTTGAGTTAAGGTTGTAGCTTTCATATTATTGATGCCAGCTTCAGAACCTAAATCAATATCATTTGCTTGGTTATAAGCAAGACCGGCATAGCTTAAGTAGTACTCACCGATAGACTTGTTATCGGCGATATTGTGATGGTAGTAAACTTCCCACTCAGCATCGTTTAGTGCACTGATAGTACCGCGTAAACCGGTAAGGTAATCTTGGTTATAATCGTCTACGTTACCATCACGAGTACCAATACCAACCCAACGGAAGTAACCAGTAGTTTCCTCACCATATGGGTTATGCGGGTTGTCTGCAGCCATGCTATTCCAAGCTGCAGCTGGAGGCGCATAACGACCAAACGAGTTACCTTGAGTTACCATAACACGGCCAAACCATTCTACGTCTTCAGCAATTTCATAGTTAGCATCAACATAGACTGTATTACGCTCTGTAGAGGCTTTGTTATAAGAAACGTTAGCAAACGCATACATACAGTAAGTAGAACCAGCTCCACCCCAATCGTTGTCTGCTTTAACAGTTTGGAATACATTTGAACCGTATTCTGATTCTAAGTCATCACATAATAGTGATGCTTGAGTAGTAGAGAAATCAGGTGCCGCAACTGTTGCGCCATAGATACTCCAACCAGCAGTTTCTTCATAGGCTTGGATTTCACCATCACCATTGAAGTCTGTCATGCTTGCTGCCGTATATGGACGGTCTGCGTCAGAGATCCCTTTACGGTCTTGGTGGTCAAATGAGAAAGTAATGTTACCTTTGTCCATTTGATAACCAGCGACAACCGAGAATTCTTTACTTGTCAAACCACCGTCTTGGTCACGTGAGCCACCACCAACGTTGAATTCAATACCTTGATAGTTCTTTTTCATGATGATGTTAACAACACCAGCAATCGCGTCAGAACCATAAGTAGAAGATGCACCGTCAGTTAAAATTTCAATACGTTCTACTGCGGCCATTGGGATAGCGTTCAAGTTAGCAGATGCACCACCTAGCGTTGGTGAACCTGGGAAACGCTTACCATCGATAAGTACTAGGGTACGGCTTGAACCAGCACCACGTAAGTTAATCGTTGCTTGCGATTGTGCAGAACTACCTGAACGCTCAGAGAATGAACCGAAAGAGTTTAAGTTACTGTTACGAAGTGCGTCAGCAACTGTAAAGTTACCTTCCATCTTCATATCTTCCGTTGTAATTACGGTAACTGGCGAAGCGCCTTCAAGGTCAGAACGCTTAATACGTGAACCAGTTACCTCGATACGTTCTACTTTTGCGCCATCTTCAGCAGCAAAAGCTACTGGTGCAGCGAATGCAGTTGCAGTTGCAGCTACACCACCGATCAGTGCTAAGCGCACTGATTTAGCTAATACGTTCTTATGCATTGTCTATCTCCCTGGACTTTTATGTCTTTCTTATAATATTGACGACCATTTTAGGTGTCTATCGAATGAGGGCTTGCAACGAATTGACTACAAACACTCAATTGCAGGTGCAATAAAATCACATTTAATACAACTAATCAACATTTGAAACACCATAAGCGCAAAAGTTAATCAAATGTAACAACTAAAGCTGTTAATAAATATGAACAGAGAGTTTTTTTTATCAATTTAAACAACAGCTTGAAATAAATCATGTTCAAATAAAATAAATATCCAAATCCAAATAAAAAACCTAACATCATGTTTTGCTTTACGATTTCTTCGAAGTTGATATTTTTTTTATTATTATGGCGAACATAAAAAATGTTAACTGTTCATAATAGGGATAAGTAGCAGTTGTTTAACATTTTGTATCCGGCGGGATCTACCATAACTTTAGATAGTCAGATTTCAGCTATCAAACGATGCTTAATCCCCCTGTACTTAATAAATTGTTAATTAATACAAAGAAAAAGACAGCTCATTTTATCTCGCGCTAAAAGACATAAAGTAGAGGCTTAGGTTAGTAAACTTAAAGCAATATGAGTTGATTATTTACCAGTGAGTCAAAGCTATGTCCACACAGTTGCAAAATAGGCTCTGCGATGGGTTTAATTTGTTTACTAATGTAATATTCATAATCAATATTTTGTGGTTTTGCTTCAATGGCTTGGGCACCAGTAAGAGTCATGATGTAGCGGATTTGTTGACCTTTTCGAGTAACGTTGACGTCGCCTAAAATTTCACCAAGCTGTTTAGCCGCTTTTACATGGGGTGATGATTTAGCGGTATAATCTTCAACGTTGCGTCTTAAGCGCTTTTTAAAAATGAGTTCATCGTCTCTGGCACCATTGTTAATGGCCGCGATCTCATTGCTCAGGTAATCAATGATATCCTCACCTTTGAAAAACAGTTCATACAAATGATATTGCATCCTACGCGCTATCGGGCTCCAATCACTTCTCACCTGCTCCATGCCTTTAAAAGTCAGCTTCAATTGTTGCTCATCATTGAACACCGCACCGACATAACGCTTTTTGCTGCCTTCATCTGAGCCCCTAAGCGTGGGCATAATAAACTGTTCAAAATGTGTTTCAAATTCGAGTTCTAGATAACTGCTTAATTGGTATTCTTGTGCGCACCAATCAAGCCAACGTTGAGTAATTGATACCGACAGGTGTTTACCGACGGCTTGAATATCTTTGATGCCATGATTATTCCCTAACCACACAAATGTGGAATCAGTATCACCATAAATCACCTGATAGCCGCATTCTTCTATCCATTGTTTGGTCAGTTTCATTATTTGATGACCGCGCATGGTAATAGAACTGGCTAATTTTGCATCATGAAATACGCAGCCTCGAGAGCCAAGCACGCCATATAATGAATTCATAATAATTTTTATCGCTTGCGATAAAGGGGCATTTTTATCACGTTTAGCCCGCTCTCTTTGTTCTGCAAGGCTGGCGACTAATGCCGGTAAAATGGGCTTGTCCCGGCTAAATTTAGCGCCTAAATAGCCATCCACGGCGGTGGTATCATTATGTAAATTTGTCGCATGTAACCCTTCGACTAAGCCTTTAGGATCGATAAGGAATGTTCTGATAATCGACGGATACAGGCTTTTAAAGTCTAATACTAAGACATCTTTATAATAACCCGGGATAGAGGACATCACATAGCCGCCAGGGCTTTCTAACCCTTCACTTGCGGGGAATGCTGGTGCCACAAAGCCACTTCGATGTAAGTGTGGTAGATACAAATGATAAAATGCCGCAATCGATGCGCCAACGCGGCCAAACTCCAAGCCGGTTAACTTAGCGCGTTCAAGTGCAAAATCTAATAGTTGGGTTTTTTCAAAAATATCCCACACTAAGCGACAATCAGTCATGTTATAAAAAGCCAGTGCATTTTTATCTTGCTCAAACAAATGAGTAATTTGTTGACCACGATTTTCAACATGGTCAATGGCTTTACCTTCAGCCAATAATTGCCGCGAAACCGTCTCTAACGAAAAGCTATCAAATTGATAAAACGCGGCTTTAAGCCAATCAATACCATCTAAGACTACACGCCCAGGTAGAGATAATGTCTCAGGTCGATATTTGTCGGCCACTTTCCAACTCAGTTCGCTATTACCTCGGCCTATGATTAATGGAATTTGATGTAAAACACAGCGTTTGAACAACAAGGCTAAATCAAAGGTCACCACAGCCCAGCCGATAATAATATCGGGATCATAGTCGCTAAACCACGCAATTAATCGATGGATAAGTTCAACTTCATCCTTAACCCAAATGATAAAGTCATGACACTCTGGTTGTGGTTCGCCCACCATAAACACGCATTGATAATCGGCACCATACAAACCAACCGAATAGAGTTCGCCGGCAAAACTGCACTCAAAATCCAACGAAATCATCTTCAACGGTATCGAGGCAAGTGGGTTTGTGGGCATTTTTCTGGCACGATTAATCGATAACACTGGAATGGTTGAAGCGGGATTAACCTCTTGATAATGCCCTATGCATTCAATATCTAAGGCGATAAAACGCTCAATAAGGTAGCGTTGCTCAGGCCTTATATCGGCTTCAAATAAACTAATACCGACATCATTAGCAATGCGACTGAGTAATTTTAATTGCGTATTTGACTTAAGATACAAGGCACTAATGGGCTCATGGGCAAAGCTCATCAGTGATATCGATTGCGCTTTAAGCGCAAAACCGACGGTGTTAATTAATTGATTGACATCTTGTTGACGGCAAAAACATATCACCTCACTGTGATAAAGTTCAGCTAAGACAGGACCCTGAGCGGTTTTGATATAATACTGGAGGACTAATTGCCCATGACGATAAATGGCATGGCGAGTTAATACTTGTCCCATCACATTGGTATAAGTAGGTTGATGATTTGTCGGCTTCACTACGGGTTTGAATTCCTGCACAAGTTTACTCAATTTGATTTATTACTTCGTGGCATGCTAATTCACTGTTATTATGTACAGCATAATTCAGTCTATGTAGAAATCATACTTCCTATGCTAGCGGATAATATAAAAAGTCAAATTCGCACCATTTATAAAGAAATTGCCGCATCTATGCCGCAATTTCGTTCTCGTCGCGAACAAAACTATATGGTAGCGGAAATATCTAAAACTTTAGCAGGTGAGTATGACAAAGACCGTCGTATTATTGTGGTTGAGGCGGGTACGGGTATTGGTAAATCCTTGTCCTATATATTAGGCACGATACCTTTAGCTATCGCCAGTAAAAAGAAAGTCTGCATTGCCAGTGCAACCGTAGCACTTCAAGAACAATTACTTCATAAGGATCTGCCTTATTTTTTACAACAATCAGGTATTGAGTTTAAGTTTGGTTTAGTCAAAGGTCGTCAACGCTATGTGTGTTTAGCCAAACTTGAAGCCATGATTGGTGCACAAGACAGCTCACAAATAGCCATGTGGCAAACTAAACCCGATCAGAGTCAAATTAATGAATTACAAAAATTACATCAAGATTTTCATCAAAAACGCTGGAATGGCGAAATAGATACCTTAGAGCATCCTATTCCTGATTTTTTATGGCAACAAATTTGTTGTGATAAGCACAGTTGCCATCGTCAAGTGTCGGCTCACCATAATTGTCCGTTTCATAAAGCCCGTGAAGATGTCGACACTTGGGATGTATTAATTGTTAACCACAGCCTGCTATTTGCCGATTTAGAGCTCGGCGGTGGCGTCATTTTACCTGAACCAGAAGACATGTTTTATGTCATCGACGAAGCTCATCACCTGCCCCTTGTTGCCAGAGATTTCTCCAGTGCGCAAGCGACACTGCGGGGAGCATGCGATTGGTTAGATAAGGCATCAAAAACCTGTTCAAAATTACAAAATCAACTTAAAACCACCCATATTATCGCTCCAGTTCAAGCGATGCTCGATCACGCCACAGAATTAACCAATTTACTGACCCAAGTTGCTCATTATTGTGATACTCAACCCCAGCTATTTGCCAATCCTGAATCTAGGCTTCGTTTTGAACACGGTAAGTTACCGCAATCATTATTAATACAGGCAGAAAATCTTGCGACGGCATCCGGCGCCGCGGTAAAGCAATTTAATAAAGTGGTCTCAGTCTTAAATGAAGCCATCAAAGATGGTGAGGTGCCTAAACATCAGTCGGAAGGGTTATTGTCTGAAACCGGCTTCATCTTACAAAGGCTAGATAACTTACATAAGCTATGGAAGATGATGGCCAAAGAAGACAGCAAAAAAGGCGCGCCTATGGCACGTTGGGCGGAGTTAATTACCGGCAAACAACAAGATTATTTATTTTGTTCATCACCCATAGAAGTCGGCTTTATGCTTGAATCCATGTTATGGCAAAAGGCTGCTGGAGTGGTATTGTGCAGTGCCACGCTGCGGGCGTTAAATAGCTTCAACCATTTTGCCCACCAAGTCGGATTATCAATCAACGATGGCAGTCGCTTTTTAGCCTTACTATCGCCTTTTGACTATGAGAATAATGCAACCTTATTCATTCCTCAAATGGTTAATGAACCTACCAACGATAATTACACCGCCGAACTGGCACAACATATTGTGACATTAATCGATGGTGAAATGGCCACCTTAGTGCTGTTTGCATCATATTGGCAAATGGACAAAGTGGTTGAATTCGTCGAAGGTAAAATCCCTAAGGACCAGCTTTTTGTTCAAGGTGCAATCCCGCGCCAGCAAATATTAACGCAGCACAAAAAACGTTGTGATGAGGGGCTACCCAGTGTTATTTTCGGCACAGGCAGTTTTTCTGAGGGCCTTGATTTACCGGGAGACTATTTAACAAACTTGATCATCACCAAGCTCCCGTTTGCGGTTCCTACATCACCGGTAGAACAAGCTCACGCCGAATATGTAAAAGTAAAAGGCGGTAACCCATTTTTACAGCTGACAATTCCCGATGCTTCACGTAAATTAGTCCAAAGTTGTGGCCGACTGTTACGAAATGAGCAAGATTATGGCCGAGTGACCATTTTAGACCGTCGTTTGGTCACTAAACGTTATGGCAAATCATTAATTGATGCCCTTCCTCCTTTTAGACGTGTTATCGAATAGGTATTGAGTTGGATTTATTATTAGACCCTAGCCATTGGGCTGTATTAGCGGTCATCGGTATTATTGCTGGTTTTATCGACGCCATAGTTGGCGGTGGTGGGCTTCTTTCTATTCCGGCATTGCTGACCGTCGGTATTCCACCACATTTAGCCTTAGGGACCAATAAACTTGCTGCTTGTTTTGGGTCTCTTACCTCAAGTTACACCTTTTATAAACAACATTTATTTACCCCTGCATTATGGAAAGCGTGCTTTTTTGCCACACTGATAGGATCTATTGCAGGTTGTGGTTTAGTGTTTCTTATTGATGCTAAATGGTTAGAGAAAATATTGCCATTGCTGATTATTAGTATCGCGATTTACACCTTATTGAACCCCAAAGCCATGGGCGAAAAAAATATAACTGTCCCCAAATCTCGCTCGCCAAAGTACAAACAGATTAGCCAAGGTTTTATTTTGGGTGGATACGATGGTTTTGCAGGACCTGGTATTGGTGCCTTTTGGACGGTAACGTCTATCTCACTGCATAAGCTCCCTCTACTTCACAGTTGTGGCTTAGCGCGAGTGATGACAGCAGTGAGTAATATTACAGCATTAATTATCTTTGCCTCGGTGGGGCAAGTGCAATGGATGCTTGGCTTGTGGATGGGTGTATGCATGATGGCGGGGTCATTTATCGGCGCAAGAAGCGCGATTCGATTCGGAATACCTTTTATTAAACCAATATTTATTATTATGGTATTGTCGATAGCAGTCCATCTTACGTGGAGTGCATGGGTATGAACACCCAACAATTAGTCTCAATGTTAAAACAGCAGCTCGTGCAGCTTGAACAAGATGCCTTAATTCATGACCAAAATTTGGCACCTTCTCAACGTCAATCATTAAAAGATATTGAACGTTTTAACAGTCAGTTATTTGCCCAACAAGGTGCTCAACTAAGCCCTTGCATTACACAATTACGTAAAGATATCAAACAACTCGAAAAGCAACTTTTCCTTAAATTGGGTAGCAATGTTATCCAACTCAGTTGCGATCGGATTCAAGACCGATTTAGTGCGTTACGCAGAGCCTTGCTTACCACTGACATCAATCTTAAATCCGAACAACAGCGTAAAGCCAGTAATCGGGCTCGATATGCTAAAAAACAACAACAAACAATACAAGACAGTGGCTTTGGTTGGATCGCCAGTAATGTGATGCAAAACAGCCATCAACTCTATGCAGAACTCAATAAACATTTAAATTGGGCAAAAAAAATAGAGCAAAAAATACAACAATTGGAAGCAAATCTTGAATTCTGTCATAGTGATGACAAGATAAAATTGCAAAATGATATCCTATCAACGCATCGTCGTTTAGGAAAATGTAAACAAGCAACCAGTTATATAGAAGAGCGTATTCAACTTTTTGAACGACCTCGACAAATTCACCCACGTTAAGGAGAAACAATGAAATCTTTATTTACCACTAGTGCGCTTTTGGCATTGTTATCGTCATCATCTGTTCTAGCCGCTAATTTGACTATTCCCATGTCTTTTGAGTATCTAGCGCTTGATGGTACAGAGGTTGAAACCAGTATGTTCAACCACCAATCAGATTTAGCGTTAACCAATGGCACCCATAAAATTGCTATTCGTTATTATGATGTGGTTGATGATTCCTTTAGTGATAGCCAAACCTTTGTAAAATCAACGCCTTTAATTTTAACGTTAATGGTGGATGGCGATCATCAATACCAGTTGCAGGCTGCTGAAGGCAAGGTGATCAAAAATCCAAAAGCGTTCGCAAAAAAACCACAAATTAGCATTACTCGTCAAGACAATGGGTCGGTTACTTACAGTGTCAAACAGACCGATTTTACTGACGAATCATTTATGACGAGTCTGTTTCAAAGTAAAAAACAACATGATATTGAAACCTTATCGGCTTCAGCAACGAGTAACGCTAGCCAATCGGTACAAACATTACCGGTAATCGCAGACGTTGCAACAGCGACGATGAGCGCCCCCGATGTCACTCCAGTACCGGCAGCAACGGCTCAGAAACCGAGTCCGGCAAAAGCCGAACAAATGCTGCAGTATTGGTGGTTACAAGCCGATGATAAAACGCGGAAAGAATTTATGGGCTGGGCAATCAAACAACTCTAATCTTGATGTCTATCCCTTTTGTATATCACGCCAGCTATTCACAGCTGGCGTTGCCTAGTACCCATCGTTTTCCAACGACCAAATATCATAATTTATACCAGCATGCGCTCAAACATCACTTGTTGATTGAGCAATGTCGTCATACTCCGATGCCAATGACCAAAGAGGCCCTTTTTCGCGTACATTGCCCGCAGTATGTAGAACAATTTATCAATGGCACCTTAGATCACAAAGCCCAAAGGCGCATTGGTTTCCCGTGGAGTACAGCATTAGTCACCCGTACTTTACACGCGGTAAATGGTACCCGTTTGTGTACCGACTTAGCGCTTGAACATGGAATAGCAATTCATTTAACCGGTGGTTATCATCATGCTCACTATAATTATGGTAGTGGCTTTTGCATTTTCAATGACTTGGTTATCGCAGCTAGATTAGCCATTGACTCAGGAAAAATAGATAAAGTACTCATTTTTGATTGCGATGTTCATCAAGGCGATGGAACGGCGACCCTCACTCAAGGCTGCCCAGACATCATTAGTTGCTCGATCCACTGTGCTCAAAATTTCCCGTCCCGAAAACAGCAATCTGACCACGATATCGATCTCGATAAAGGCTGTACCGATAAACGCTATCTTGAACACATTCAACAAATATTACCTTACTTGATCCGTCTCCATCAGCCAGATCTGATCATCTATGATGCGGGAGTCGATATCCATCAACATGATGACCTCGGATATTTTGCTATTTCAAACCAAGGTATTCTCGCTCGAGATAAACAGGTAATATCAATAGCAAAAATGCATAACATCCCTCTTGCAGCGGTCATAGGGGGAGGCTATAGTCGTAATGAGGCAGAATTAACTCATCGCCATAGCCAATTATTAATTGCTGCAAATGAATCATGGTGACGACTGCATTAAGCCGTGCCAATCAAAAAATGCACCACAGAGTTAACCTCAATACTCTCGACATTAACACTCATGTCGATACATCAAACCGTCTCAATGGAGCGTAATAATGCAATTAGAGATCCGAAACTATTATGAAGTTCTATTAATGGAAATACTCAGAGATGAAGGCTTAATGGAAGAATTGCCAGAAGAGTACTTGGCAGACTTATGCTGTGTCACATTGAATCAATTACCCGTTAGGTACATTCGCCATTTAGTTGATACGTATTTCTTCGAAAATTATCAAGAACTACAGCAGATGAAAACCGAAATAAGTGAAGCACTCGAACGGTCAAGGCAATTCCTCAAAATGAATTTGCAAAAACGTTTAAAAGAAGAAGCCGCAGCACTCGCGGGCGAACAGCCACAATAATCTAACATGTATTAATCGATGTAGAACTGAGCATTAATCATAAAATAATCAATACTTAATAACTATAATTATTCGTTAGACCCAATATGGGCATCATTCGTTTAATCAAAGGATTTATAAATAGCAGATTACGAGTATTAACGTTTGAACGATTTGGTGATTTGGTGATTTGGTGATTTGGTGATTTGGTGATTTGGTGAAAAATGACACGGGGAGTATTGGAGGCTCCCCTAGAGCCGACACCCCGGCACACGAGTCACTTGCTGCGGTTGCTCCCTTCCAGGTCTGGCCGAGTTCACAAGTTATCGTTGCGGGGGGACCCTAGGGTCACCATTGACTTCTGGATCATAAAATATAAAGCTTATGTCTCAGAACGGGGAGATTATCCCCTAACCTATTGGCTTGATCAAGCCTTTATCTTAATTAGTTCTCAATCCTCCACCTAACTGCACAATACTTAACCTCAACCAGAGATAATAGCGGAGGTAAATAGGTAAAGGACAAAATATTTTATATCAAACTTGCCTGATTGTTTGCTAATAGAGCGAATTAACACATCAATAGCCGGTATTTTACAGTTGAATGTCAGGGCGTTAGCAGGACAATGTTTTTTGATAATCATTTTTTGATAATGGTTTTTCATTCCTATCTGCGGTTACTTAGCCAAAACGAACACCCAATAACTTATACACAAGTGAGTCAACCGCGCACATTAGGATTTTAGGCATGATGTCACTTTGTGTCTCAATACCGACTTAATTCTTATCAAGCCACGTTACTCACAAAGGAATAGTCAGATCTTAGTCACAACTCTACACATAATTCAATGAGTAAGTAGTTAAGGTTAGCTAACATAAGATTGAAATAAAATCCGCACACATCTATCTGATAGTGACATGCGAGATAACAAAAAAATGCAGGGAATACATGATGAAGACAAGAATAGTTAGTCCCGCTGCAAAAGCGGTATTGAGTGCAGGGCTTATAGCTTTAGCGCTATCGGGTTGTGGAGGCAGTGATGGTAACAATGGCGAAGATGGTCCAGATGGTATTATCGGTGTCAATATTGATGCAACATCAACGTTAGACGCTACATTTACCGACGCCACTGTCGTCGATGGAAAAGTCAATGTTGCCTTTACCCTTAGAAATGCCAATGGGGTTGCGGTATTAGGGTTAACAAAAGATCACGATCTTCGTTTTGGCATGGCTCAATTAACTCCTGTACAGGAAATGGTCGGTGCTGATGGTGCTAAGGTTGAAGTCGACCGCGGCTATCAATGGCAGTCTTATATCAATACAACAAAGCAAGCTAATGCCAGTTGGATCCCTGATGGTGAAACCAATATTTCCCCATCGGATCAATATCAGGCTGAGGTTGAGGCAGCATCAAAATGTGCTGACTGTTTAGTCGATAATCAAGATGGCTCTTACTCATACACTTTTCAAACTAATATTGCTCAAGTAACTGAGCCAATTAGTATTACTTACCAAGCTGATGACACTCAACGTATTACCTTAGAATTAAAGCAGCCATTAATCACTGCAAATGCCCATTACGACTTTCAACCTTCAAGCGGCTTAACCGAAGGTATTACGTCACGTGATGTGGTATCGATTGAAGCTTGTTATACATGCCATCAACCAGAAAGCTTAGCATTACATGGCGGTCGTCGAATCGATCTTGAAAACTGTGCTTCTTGTCATACGGCAACATCGGGCGATCCTGAAACCGGTAACAGTGTCGATTTCACCTATATGATCCATGCCATTCATAAGGGCCAAGATCGCGTAACCAGTACTGCCGATGGCGATGTAGCAGCACCATACAAAGTGATTGGTTATGGCGGCGGATTACACAATTACGGTAACGTGATGTACCCGCAAAAACCCGCTGCGGATTGCAGTGCATGTCACGTAGAGGGCGCAAACGCTCCCAAAGATGCCGCGCTGTTTAATGCCAATAAAAGTGATACCGCTTGTATTGCATGCCACACAGAGTTAGCGACTCAGCACCATGTTGGTGCCGGCACAAATTGTACTTCATGCCATGTTGAAGAAGGCTATGGTCGCAGTGCAAAAGAAGCTCATGGCGATGTCATGAAAGCTTATAACGAAACCCAAACCATGAAAGTGGTCTTTAGCGATATTACTGTGACTGCTGACAACAAGTTCAGCACTAACGTCAGCTTTACTGACGCAAGTGGCCAGGTCATCCCGGCTGAGTTTATCGACCAAAGCGGCCGAGTGGTGATGGCGTGGGACAGTGACAAAAACTATCCTGCTTATAGCGATGCCAGTTACGATGATCGTCGTCTTAGGTTGAGTCAAGGTACCGCCAACACAGACAATAGCTGGACCCTGGTTTGGGATAGTGTCTCCTTACCAACCGATTACGTCGGCAAAACCTTTGAACTATGGTCTGCGGTTAAAGCCTGTTATAACCATGGTGGTTACGGTAGACCTGAAGTGAAATTGACCGCGTGCAGTACTGATGATGTCCAAACAGTGGAAATCAAAAGTAGCCCATATCATTTTGTCATGGCAGCAAGCGCTGTAGATGATAGTCAGGCCATAGCCTCGCGTCGAAATATTATCAACACTGCAAGCTGTCAAGGTTGCCATAACCAAGAAGTGTATCACTATGACAATGGTGTCAATTGCCAAACCTGTCATACCGCTGATAAGATTCTTAGGAGTGATGACACTTACCCTGGTGGCAAAAAATCAACCAGTTTTGCCTTTAAAGCGCACGAAGCTGAAGGCCATTACCTCAAGTATGCTGGGGTTAAGTCTGGCACTGTGTTAAAAAGCGACTGTAAAACCTGCCATACTGCAGATGGGATCGAACTTGGTAGAGCCACTGACAGAGTGTGGCGATATGGCGACCTCGAAACGGGTGCCGATATTTGGGTGTCATCAGATACTGGAGCGTGCTTAAGTTGTCACCAAAAGTATCTTACTGACGCCGCCGAGTCTCATATTGAGATAAATGGCGGTATTATTGATGGGATCAGTGAAGGCGATGTTCATAATCGTGCATCTGAAATATGCTCAACCTGTCATACAGTAGATCGCGTCACTAAAACACACGGTTTTTAACCCTAAAATGTAAATAGAATTATCGTTTTATGTTCCAAAGACCTTAGTGTATGACTAAGGTCTTTTTTTTTGTACCAACAATAATCCTCAATAAACTCCGTATTTTATATACCTCTTTATTAATAGGCTGATCGCCATCACACAATTACGTTCGCTTTAAAGACGAGTAGCGGTTTGTAACGTAATCTTAGTGTTGGGAAAATTAATTCCAACGTCAACTTAACTGAATAAGATAATTGCAGAACATACTGCCAGTAAGTTAGACGGATGACCTTTGCAGGGAAAACATGATGAATAAAAAATACACAAAAATGGCATTATTACTTGCTATGTCAGCATCAATGACAATGGTAGGTTGTGGCGGAGGCGATGATGGTGAAGCAGGTAATCCAGGCAACCCTAGTGGCGAGCCGGCTGCAGCGATTAACACGCTGAACTTAGATATTACCAAAGTCACTTATCAAGACGGCAAACCGACGATTGAAGTCTTTGCGACAAATGAACAAGACCTCCCAGTAGCTGGCCTTAAAGACTTTGAAGTTAAAAAAGTCGTTCAGCTCATTCCTGTTGGCGCAAGTGGCGCGGGTAATTCAGCCCAATGGCAATTTATTGGTTCAGAAAAAACCTTTACCGATCATGGTAATGGAAATTATAGCTTTAATGTCAATGTTGAAGGCTTTAATCCAGAGCTGACACAGCGCTATAACATCATTGCAAGTGCATCCACCTTGCAAGATGGCGTTACCGGTGTGCCGCGCACTGAAATCAGCGAAGATTTTGACGGTGAAGGCTTCGAAGCTAAATACACCAAAAACATTGTTAGCGGAGCCACTTGTAATACCTGCCATGCAAAGGGTGAAAGCATTTATCATAGCTACACTGATTTAGAAACCTGTACATCATGCCATACCAACGAACTGGCCATTGAAAAAGACAAGGTTCAAGATGAGTTTAGTCATTTGATCCATAATGTTCACAACAATGCCAAAATGTATGGTCGCAACATGGACAAGAGTGCTGAAACAGCACATGCCATAGTGCAAGATAATTGCACCACTTGTCATGTCGACTCTGAACAACTTAGCGAATCAAGTAACTGGACTCGCATTCCTACCATGGAAACCTGTTCAAGTTGTCATACCGATATTGACTTTAAAACCGGTCAAGGTCACTCACAACAAGTTGATAATTCAAATTGTGTTGCGTGCCATAATGCTAACTGGACAGAAGAGTTACACACTACGGCTTATACTCAGAAAAAAGCATTCATCGATTTATATGGCATGACAGCCACATTGACTGCTAATAAAACCAGCCCTGATGACAAATCAGCAACCTTATCGGTAACCATTTTAGATGCCAACGGTACGGCCATTGACGCCTCAAGCTTAGTCAGTAAAATTCAACGTCTTGAAACAAACACTAACGTTGGGCCTAACTTCCCAATTATGGGATATAAAGCTAGCCCAGGTAGTGGCTTAGCCAAAATCAGTAAAGACTTTATCACAGCGGGTCTGTTACAAACTGATGTAGTGATTGAATCAGGTAACTTGGTCTATAACATTGCATCACTGCCATTTGGCGCAGGCGACACAGATACCGCCTTTAGCTTTATTGGTCTTGAAATGTGTAACGACGGTATCCAAGCCATCGATTGCGCTGACGGCGTAGCGACCACCAGCATGAAAGCTGAGCTCACAGTAGGTACTTTCTCTGGCAACGCACCGAGCTATCGTCACATTGACTCGGTCAATTTTGGCTCGTGTGATAATTGTCATGGCGACACCTTTGAGTTGCATAAAGGTCACCATGCAGGCTTTGTGATGACCGAACAATTAGCTCGCGAGCTTAATGGCGAAGTCACTGTCGGTTTGGATGCTTGTGTGGTTTGTCACACACCTGACGGCACTTATGCTTCCGGTGCTAATCAAGGTGCGATTGAAATGAAATTGCACAGTGTTCATGGCGAGCAAGGCATTATCAAAGACTGTACCCAGTGTCACAATGACTTTAACCTTGATGCATTCAGAGTTAAAGGTGCACTAGCCACATCTGCAGGCCTTTATACCACCCCTATCACGGCGACATGTGCCTCATGTCATGGCTTTGACGAGATTAAACAACATGTTGAGCTCCAAGGTGGCGCAATTGTTAATGGTAGCTATCAAGAAGCCAATGATGCTGCGCAGTTAGAAACCTGTTTCTACTGCCATGCACCCACCATTGAAAACCACACACAAGTGAAACTTTAATTTGTTCATTGAGAGAGAAGCCCTGCTTCTCTCTCATGTTATGACTTATGTTATTAACCAATGACCATTTAAATGGACAAATTAGGAAGTCTACTTATGAAGACCACACATCAAATTAATACAATATTTTTAGCCCTACTCTGCCTCACCGCGTCGCTGTTGGTGTCGAATCCTGTACAGGCAGCAAAATGGGATGCCAACATGACGCCGGCCGAAGTTGAAGCCACGTTAGATAAAAAATTCGCCGAAGGAAAATACTCAACTAAAGGCGCTGACACTTGCTTAATGTGTCATAAAAGATCAGAAAAAGTCATGGCCATCTTTAAGGGTGCGCACGGCTCAATTGACTCTTCAAAAAGTCCAATGGCAGGATTACAGTGCGAAGCTTGTCACGGTCCATTAGGATCACATAATCGGGGTGGTAAAGAGCCTATGATTACGTTTGGCCCAACGTCTACACTCGCCGCAGATAAGCAAAACAGTGTGTGCATGAGTTGTCACCTCGACGACGAACGTGTTGCATGGGACAGTAGCCATCACGCCAATGCTGATGTGGCATGTGCATCTTGTCATAGCGTGCACGCTGAACACGACCCTATATTGTCAAAGCAAACTGAAGTGGAAGTGTGTACCAGTTGTCACACCAGACAAAAAGCCGACATGAATAAGCGTTCAAGTCATCCAATGAAATGGAATCAAATGACCTGTAGCGACTGTCATAACGCCCATGGCAGTATGAGTGACGCAGACCTTGTTCAACCCACGGTGAATGAAACCTGTTATTCATGTCACGCAGAGAAACGCGGCCCAAAGCTGTGGGAGCATGCACCCGTCACCGAAAATTGCGTCAATTGCCATAATCCTCACGGTTCGGTAAACGACGCCATGCTCAAAACTCGCGCGCCACAACTGTGCCAGCAATGTCATGCGAGTGACAATCATACAAGCAATGCTTATCTAGGCAACACCGACATGGGCTCAACGGTAAATGGTAATGCCTTTACTGGCGGGCGTAGCTGCTTGAATTGTCACAGCCAAGTACATGGTTCAAACCATCCGTCTGGTAAGTTACTGCAGCGCTAAGGAGCTAATATTATGAACACTAAATTAAACATCATCACCTTAGCGTTACTCACTAGCACCAGCTTTAGCCTTATGGCTGATGGTTATGGCCTAGCAAATGCTAAAACCGACAATATTAAATATGATGCTTGGAATTGTAAGGCTTGTGCTGTCGAAACAGGTACCACAGGAACTGTCGGTGTTGGTATTGGTTACAACAGTGAAGACGATATTCAATCAGCCAATGCATTTAATAGCAGCAATCAAACCGCGGGTAAAGTTGATGCCGATATAAAGTATCAAGGTGACAATGGCTACCAAGCAAAAGTTGTCGCAAATAACATGGGCATGGACAACGGTCGAATGGAGATTGATGCCGGTAAACTTGGATTATATCGCCTCAATCTAGGCTATCGATCCATTGCAACTTATCAAAGCAACAATGCATTGAGCCCTTATCAAAATATCGGCAGCGATAACCTGACACTAGCGGGTGATTGGGTAACCGCGGGTGCAAGTTCAGACATGCCAATGTTATATAACAGTTTAACCCCATTTGAACTGTCACTAAAACGTGAACTGGCTAGTCTAGGCTTTGAATATCAAACCGAATCATTATTCACGACCTACGTCAATTTTCAGCGCGAAGAGAAAACTGGAACCAAAATTGCTTCAGGCAGTTTCTTCAATCAATCTATGATGCTGGCAGAGCCGGTTGATTACACCACAGACATCTTAAACGCCGGGATTAAACTGCGCGGTGATAATTGGTTTACCAGCTTAAACTACAGTGGTTCTGTGTTTAGTAATAACCACCAACAGCTTGGCTTTGACAGTGCCTTTAATCCCACTTTTGGGGCTCAAACCCGAGGTTACATTGCACTCGACCCCGATAACGAAGCCCATACTATTTCACTAATGGGCCAATATAACGATTCCATCACTAGCTTGAGTGGTCGCTTACGCTTAGGCCAAATGACCCAAGATCAGCAATTAACCAGCTTAGGTTATAGCTATTCATTACCAGCTGACAGTATTGATGCCAAAGTCGACATCGCCGGCATGACATTGAAAGCGGTAACCAAACTGAGTCGTGCATGGCGTCTGACTGGCAGTTATGATTATAACGACAGAGAAAACAATACCAAAATTGAGCAATGGACCCAAATTAGTATTAACGATGTAACCGGCAAAGTGGTGTACAACACCCCTTATGATCACACTTCCCATCGAGCCAAATTATCAACCGACTATCGTATTAGTCATGATATTAAGCTTGATGCAGGTTATGACTTCAGACGAGACGAGCGCAGTAATCAAGGCAGAGAAACCACTGACGACAATAACGTTTGGGCGCGTTTACGCCTTAATAGTTTTGATATGTGGGATATGTGGCTTAAAGGTAGTTTCAGCAAAAGAGATGGTTCTGAATATCTAGCATCTGAATCGTCATCGGCAGAGCAAAATCCACTGCTACGCCGCTATTACATTGCCGACCGCGACCGCACCCAAGTTGAAGCACGCATCAACCACACACCTATGGATAACTTGAACATAGATTTTGGTGTACGCTACGCGTTTGATGACTATACCGACACTCAAATTGGCTTAACTGAATCAAAAGACACTAACTACGATATTAATATTAACTACATGATTAATAATGATATTAATATAAATACATTTTATAACCATCAAATCATAAAATCAGCTCAATCTGGTAGTGCTAATGTTAGTATCGCCACTTGGCAAGCCGATATTGAAGACACGGTCGATGTCGTTGGTGCTGGCTTAAGTTACAATAATTTAATGGATAGTCGTTTACGCCTAGGATTAGATTATACCTACTCTGACTCAGACAGTACTACCCAAGTCAGACAAGGTGTTAGTGGTGACTACGGTGACTATTTTGCCAAAGTACATAACATTAATGTCTATGCACAATATCAAGCGACAGACAAAATGTCCTTACGCATAGACTACAAAATGGAAAAGTACCTTGATAATGACGATGCCAATGATATCGAACCTGATACCATTTGGAACGTGATGAGTTTAGGCAACTTACAGCATGATTATACTGCACACATGATTATGCTTAACGTCCGTTATACTCTGTAAGTGAAATAACCGTCCTATAACGGGTTCACTCACACTGCACATTACGCCAACCTTATCCAGGTTGGCGTTTTTATATCACTTCAGATAATCCATGGATGGGAAAATGTTCGCGAATACTTGATTGAATAAAAACTTGCCACCAGGCCTTTGCTAACATTGCATTAACAAGGTGCATGGCTTGAGATTGAGTTTGGGCAAACTAATGTTTATCTTTCTTGTTCTTCATCTCTATTACCTCGTCTTTATCTCACAAGATGCGCCCTTCTTTTTACTTTTTGAACACATTTGTGGGTCAACAGCCTCCCAATACCTGACCAACATCAGGTATCATTCAGTACTGATATTTATTGCTTAGAGAACTTCATGTTTCAGATTGATACCCAAATTGCGGCTAAAATTGTCAACCGGACCATGAAAATTATTGGCCATAATATCAATGTTATGAATGCTCAAGCCGTTATATTGGGATCGGGCGAAGTCGATCGAATTGGCACCGTACATGAGGGCGCATTATTGGCTATCAGCCAAAATCGCAACGTTGAGATCAGTCAAACTATTGCCTCAAATCTACAAGGGGTAAAACCTGGACTTAATTTACCATTGCATTATCAAGGTCAAGTTGTCGGCGTTATCGGTATTACGGGCGAACCAGGCACATTAAGTCATTATGGCGAGCTGCTTAAAATGACCGCTGAAATGATTGTCGAGCAAGCTAATTTGCAAGAACAACTACAATGGCAAAATCGTCAAAAAGAAGAGTTTATTTCACAGCTTATTCATGCCACCGAACAAGACTTACCTTCATTAAAGCAATGGGCATTACAATTAGGTATCGATTTGAGCTTACCTCGAGTGGCCGCTATCATCGAACTCGACAGTAATAACCCCATGTACCAACAAGATAATCAAGCGTTAAAACAAGTACTGTCTTTATTACAGCATCCTGTACGAGATAATTTAATTGCGATGACTTCGTTAACCCAATTAGTTATTTTAAAACCCGCGTTTTTAGACGGTAAACAATTTGACCCTGAACTTGAAAATCAACGCATCAACAAATTACTCAAACGCTTGCCAGCAAACATGCAATTGAGCCTACATATTTCATTGGGCCATTATTTCAATGGTGATTTAGGCATCAGTTACTCTTACCGCACCGCCAAAGAAACCATGGATATTGGCAAAAAATTACACCCAACAAAAAGTAAATATTTATACCAGGATTACAGCTTACAGGTGCTTTTATCAGGCTTACGTCAACACTGGCGAGGTAATGCGCTTGCCGGACCCTACCTGAAACTCATTGAAGTGGACAAGAATCAACAATTACAAAAAACACTCACCGCTTATCTTGAACATATGGGTGACATACAAACCTGTGCTAACAGTTTGTTTATACATCGAAATACATTACGTTATCGATTAGATAAAATTCAAACCATCACCAATATCGATTTACACAGTTTTAATGGATTACTGAGTCTCTATTTAGGTCAGCTCATCCATCAGCCCAACACTTAACTGTGCATTAGCACAAAAAATGTCTCTTATAATGCATTTATCAGTGCGGATGAATAAAGTAATTTATCGGTAATAGTCTACTATGATGGGTCACTAAACCATTCTAATAAAAATAAATAACGAGTATTCTATGGGACTAATATTGATCTTACTCGGCGTGATTGCGTTCATCGTCATCGCCACTTCTACATTCAAACTACACCCTTTTTTAACCCTTATTTTAGCGTCGTTTTTAACGGCGTTTGCCTATGGCTTACCCAGCAATGAAATAGCGAAAACCATCACTGGCGGTTTTGGTGGCATTTTAGGCTATATCGGATTAGTTATTGTATTAGGTACCATTATTGGTACTATTCTCGAAAAAAGCGGCGCGGCAATTACCATGGCAGATGTTGTCATTAAACTGTTTGGCCAGCGCTTTCCAACCCTAACCATGTCAATGATTGGTTATTTGGTGTCGATCCCGGTTTTCTGTGATTCTGGTTTTGTTATTTTAAATTCATTGAAACAATCGATGGCTAACCGGATGAAAGTGTCGCAAGTAGCCATGAGTGTCGCGCTAGCAACGGGATTATATGCCACTCACACCTTTGTGCCACCTACCCCGGGTCCTATCGCAGCGGCGGGCAATCTAGGGCTTGAGTCACAACTAGGACTGGTCATTGCTGTCGGTGTGTTTGTTGCTGCTATAGCCGCTTTTGCAGGTATGCTATGGGCTAACCGTTTTGCCAACGAACAACCTGACGGCGAAGGTGCTGAAGAACTTAATGCACAACTACCAGACTTTGACGATCTGAAGCAGACATACGGCGAATTACCCAGCCCCCTCAAAGCATTTGCGCCTATTTTTGTGCCTATTATTTTTATCTGTTTAGGAACAGTGGCTAACTTCCCTTCAAAACCGCTTGATGAACAGGGGTTATTTAATTTATTAGTCTTTTTAGGACAACCTGTTAACGCCTTAATGATTGGCTTATTTTTATCTTTACCTCTGCTAAAGAGTAACCAGAAAATCAAAGAATTTAGCGAACGTATTAGCCAAGGCTTAGTGGTATCCGCGCCTATTTTATTGATCACCGGTGCTGGCGGTGCATTTGGCGCAGTATTAAAAGCCACTGAAATTGGTGCTTTTTTAGGCAGCAGTTTATCGGCTTTGGGCGTCGGTATTTTTATGCCCTTTATCGTTGCTGCCGCACTCAAATCAGCGCAAGGTTCATCCACTGTCGCATTAGTTGCAACATCTGCATTAGTGGCACCATTATTAGGCGATATTGGTTTAGCCTCCGAAATGGGCCGCGTACTCACGGTAATGGCCATTGGTGCAGGCGCAATGACCGTATCTCATGCTAATGACAGTTTCTTCTGGGTTGTTACTCAGTTTAGTCATATGAGTGTCAAGCAAGCTTACCGAGCCCAAACAATGGCAACCTTGGTCCAAGGGATCACGGCAATGATCACTGTTTACCTGCTAAGCTTATTTTTACTGTAACTTACTAAATAGAGCCTTCTATGAAAATCGTTATTGCACCTGATTCATTTAAAGAAAGCTTAAGCGCGCTTGAAGTGGCCAATGCCATCGAACAAGGCTTTAAGCTTATCTTCCCTGATGCACAGTATTGTAAAGTGCCAATGGCCGATGGCGGTGAAGGCACGGTACAAGCTATGGTCGATGCCACACAAGGGCAAATTATTAACCTAACAGTAACAGGTCCTTTAGGATTACCTGTTAACGCATTTTATGGTGTGTTAGGACAACTTAACGAGAATGGAAACCAAACCGCTATTATCGAAATGGCCGCTGCCTCTGGTTTACACCATGTGCCGTTAACCCAACGTAATCCGTTGTTGACCACCAGTTTTGGTACGGGTGAGTTAATTGCCGATGCATTAAACCGTGGGATCAAGCACATTATCCTCGGCCTTGGCGGCAGCGCGACTAATGATGCTGGCGCAGGAATGATGCAAGCCTTAGGCGTGAAACTAAGCGATATAGCTATGACGCCATTACCTTTTGGAGGCGCTGCGCTGACCACATTGCATCATGTAGATGTTCAATTGCTCCATCCTGCTATTAAGGATTGTGTTATCGAAGTCGCGTGTGATGTCGATAACCCGTTATGCGGACCTCGAGGTGCTAGTGCGATTTTTGGTCCTCAAAAAGGGGCGACGACAGAGATGATTGAGCAACTCGACCAAGCGCTAAGCCATTTTGCACACACCATAACCCAACAGCTGAGCCAATCCAATGATGCTCATTGCCGCTTACATCCAGGTGCCGGCGCTGCTGGTGGCATGGGGTTTGGCGTAATGACAATCTTAAACGCAACCTTAAAACCTGGGGTCGATATCGTCACTAAAAGCGTTAAACTGGCACAGTATTGTCACAATGCCGACTTAGTCATTACGGGTGAAGGCCGCATTGACGGTCAAACAGTATTTGGTAAAACCCCAATGGGAGTATTGAATATCGCTAAGCAACAAAATGTTCCCGTTATTGGTATTTCCGGATGTCTTGGCCCAAATGCCGATGCTATTTTAGCCCAAGGCATGCATGCTATTTTCCCGATCATCCCTGCGCTACAACCATTAGAGCAAGTCTTGTCTGAAGCACAAGTTAACCTCACTAATACTGCCCGCAATATTGCTGCTATTTTATCGCTTTCATTTACTAAAAAGTAATCATATACGGCACAAATAGCCACAGGTGTTTGTGCCGTATATGCAATGCTAACATGCTGTACCCTAGGGGATACTGACCTCAGCAGGTCCATTTTGCGGCGGCTTTGCAAGGTATTAACGCAGCGTCACTAAAGAGGCACACATTACCTAGCGATTTAAACACGTATACCACGAACCGAATTCGACCACAAAAATTAAGACGCTGCGGGAATTTATTGAACTTAATCATCAGCAATAACACGATAAATACTTGAAGCGGAACCAGCCATACAGTAAAGTTAGCACCCTCATTTCATCCTGAAGGTGCGGCGTTAATCGTAAAGCATCAGTCAACGCTAACAGGATGGAGTTTTCATCATTACGGCAAGCAAAATGACTTCGAAAATCCCCCGTAAAGCAAGCGCTTCAGAAGACAGTTTACTGCGCATTTTTACCGCGCCTGAAGCTTCAACCTCGACGTTGAGCATTATTGAGCAGAAATTGTCACAAGATCTTGCTGGTTTTTTAGGCAACAGCATCGCCGCACTGGAAAAGCCTCTTTCAGAAATTGAAACCGATTTTAACGCTTATCAGATCCCCTCTGATCCTAAATTTGTCTCTGATTATGCAGACGAAATCATGCAAAATTTAGTCGCGCATTCAGTCCATACCGCGGCGCCCAGTTTTATTGGTCATATGACCTCTGCATTACCTTATTTTGTGTTGCCGTTGTCGAAGATCATGGTGGGGCTGAACCAAAATCTGGTTAAAATCGAGACATCAAAAGCTTTTACTCCGTTAGAGCGCCAAGTATTAGGCATGATGCATCATTTGGTGTATCAACAATCAGATGATTTTTATCATCAATGGATGCACAGCGCTAATCATTCGCTCGGGGCATTTTGCTCAGGGGGCACCGTTGCTAACATTACCGCACTGTGGATTGCCCGAAACCGCTTATTACAACCTAGCGGCGAATTTAAAGGCATTACTCGTGAAGGAATGACTAAAGCACTTCGCTTTTATGGCTATGATGACCTTGCCATTTTAGTGTCCGATCGGGGGCATTATTCTTTGGGTAAGAGCGCAGACTTATTAGGTATTGGCCGAGATAATATCATTAGCATAGCAACGGATGAACATCATAAGGTCGATGTTGTCGCGATGCGTGAGACCGCGGCTAAACTGGCACAGCAGAATATTAAAGTGATGGCTATTGTGGGCGTAGCCGGCACGACCGAAACCGGTAATGTGGATCCCTTAACAGAATTGGCCGCTTTGGCCCGCGAATTAAATTGTCACTTCCATGTTGATGCAGCATGGGGCGGCGCCAGTTTATTATCCAACAAATATCGTCACCTGCTTAACGGCATTGAGTTAGCAGACTCCGTCACTATCGACGCCCATAAACAAATGTACGTCCCTATGGGTGCGGGTATGGTGTTATTTAAAGACCCTGAACTGGCCAACTCCATTGTCCATCATGCTGAATATATCTTACGAGTAGGTTCAAAAGATTTAGGCAGTCATACGCTTGAAGGCTCACGTCCTGGTATGGCAATGCTAGTACATGCATGCCTACAGATTATTGGTAGAGATGGTTATGAGATCCTCATTAATAATAGCCTAGAAAAAGCCCTTTATTTTGCCTCAATCATCGACCGTCATGTCGATTTTGAGTTAGTCACTGCGCCTGAGTTATGTTTGCTGACCTATCGTTATGTTCCAAAATCAGTACAAGCAATACTGACAAAGGCAATATCGAACAATGACACCGAATTGGTGCTAAAAATTAACGAGCTACTGGATGGATTAACCCAATTTATTCAAAAGTATCAACGCGAACAAGGCAAATCATTTGTGTCACGGACGCGGATTAAACCGGCAAAATACTTCCGCCAACAAACGACAGTATTTAGAGTGGTACTGGCCAACCCGCTAACCAGCCATCAAATTTTACATGACGTACTGACAGAACAAGTTGAGATAGCCGCATTAGACAGCGAATACTTACCCCAGTTGTTGGCGTTATAGCGCTGACTTATCTATAACCATGATTTTTATAGGGTCGATTTAACTTGATGTTTATCTACAGGTAAGAGAGAAGATCTGTTTGTCAGTTGCGATGCATATCGCTCTTGTTTTCTTTTCGTTTCCATACGCGTTTTCTAGGTCGATAGCTAAGCGGAATTCGAAACGACCGTCTTCATATCGATACGTCTCGTTACTTTCACTTCTGAGAAGCGGGAAGTCGACGCCGTAAGAAGATGAACGTTTGATAGCCACACGACATATTCGTTACGTGTATTTCATGCCTTCATTCTTTATTCTGCTCAAGTGGAACCGGACACCTTACTGTGTGATTTTTCATAGCTGATTGGTGTTAAATCACCAAGTGTTGTATGCAAGCGTTAATGGTTGTAATAGCGTATATATTCCTCAACATCTCGCTTCATGGATCCTCGAGTCAAATGCACTACATTTAACAGCCATTCATGCTTCACACTGCCAAAGAATAGCTCTACAACAGCATTATCTAAACAGGCTCCAACACTATTCATCGAAGATATAAATCCAACATCTTTCTTTATACTTTTCGATGAGACCCCGATAATGTCACTTATCGGGATTAACAGGACAGGAATTTATGGGTTGCTATTGATCTTCCATCCAATCAATATTCGGTAGTGCATCCAAATGCTGGCCATAACGTATTTCGTTAAAAGAGGAACCATTTTTCATGACATCGAAAACTTCGATAGCCAACGCGCACGCCATCCATTGAATCGCTTCTTCACGCGGTGTACCTGTCATGACTAAACGCATCAAGGTTTCTTTTACCTTTTTGGGTTCACTGTCGGCGATTTGATTTTCGACTACTTCAATTAGTGTTTCTTCAGTCATGTAACTGTCTTGCTGCTTATCCATTATAACGACTCTGTTAAGTACTTAGCGCCATTATGCCGGAAGCATGGTGCAAGCAATAGATTAAACTCCGAATTATTCGAGCCTTGCAGTCAATAACGTAAATTTAGGGCAGAGTAAGATTTATCTGTGCTCATAATCTGATTGGATTTTGTACGCCGCAATGCATTTTTTTTGAGCTGACAATATCATCGACTAACACTTAAAGGTCGGATAAGCGGCACCTGTTACCAAGTGCCGCTCTCCTAAGAACCGTACGTGCAACTTTCACTGCATACGGCTCA
>NZ_JBEOPO010000021.1:0-88126 GCF_040310145.1 Shewanella sp. S1-49-MNA-CIBAN-0167
ACTCCTGATGTCATAATCAGTCGTTAAGATAAAGGCTCAATGAGCGCAGTTGAAGACGTACTTGCCCGGACGCATACGTTATTACTAATACATCCTCTGAACAATTAACTATGTTGGAAGATAATCTTGTTCATATCAATATTGGTCAAGCCCCATATGAAATGGGAAGACAAGCCATTTTGACACTGTATAAAATTGTAACAGAACAAAAATATGACAGAATAATTTACACACCTATCACATTTTGCACACCAGAGAACGTTGATACATGTACCAAGGTTTCGGGATTGTAATCATATTTAAACAGCATGGTATAAAAGCTAACGAATAATTATTTATAATACTTTCCAAATATCTTTTGGACAAAAGTGAGTTTGAGGTATTAATTAACTCAGCTTACTTGGTATTGGTTTAGCTTGATTTATAACGTCGCTTCATTTGAACTTATTGCCTGCAGCATGTGAGCTACAGGACGTAGTAAATGTCGCGATCACAGGGATATGAAAGAGTGACCTTAGTGCAGATGATTAAGCGAGACGCCAGCTCTTGATTTTAAAATCAGCATCCCTGTGGGCTTAACCAAAACATCCCTGTTTTGAATACTCGCTGACTCATCTACACCTGTAATTTAACTCTCTTCGATTTAGCCGCATAGTTGTCTATAGATGAAAGCTAAATAGGAAAAGCTCAAATCTAATTAGATGACTTATTTTGGGGCAAAGACGTGTTTCAAGGTGACCTAGTGAATGACCGTAAATTGCACAGAATTACTAAATCTCTACTACGTTCTGCCCTTGATAATGTTAAAATCTCCGCATCAGAATTACCGAGAAACTCAATGTTTATCCATCATGTTAACGGCATCGACTGGCTAGTGATCACAGCTTTTGAAGAACTGAAAACTATGTTTATCGAAGAAGCCGGTACGATACCCTCTTGCTTCTCTACCGCCAGCGAATTGAACCTGGTTGATCAAGCAAAGCGAACTTATAGATATTTGCCTACTCTCAGAGGCGTAATCACCGATATCGGCACATATCAAAGACAGGGTAACGAAGAAGATTTGAACCCACAGCTTGCCTGCTTAGTTGAGGGGCTTGGTCGAGTATTTATCTATCACGGCGGCTTTGTAGCTTTTGTGGATGACGAGCAAACCTTTATTACCCGAATAGACTGAAAATTATTCAGTAAGTTGAAATCGGCGAATTGGCATCCCTAGCAAGGAATGGGGCATAAATGATTTGCATACCTTGCTGCATTGGTGTGATGCAACTCTGAACTTGAGGACGTTGAAGAAAATAGCGTGAGCCTGACATGGATGTCAGGCTAGCTTTCGTTGGCCAAGGATGGCCTATCGGAAGCGTTAGCATTTTCGAATAAGTCCGAAGCAGGCTTCAAATGAAGTTAAAAGCTGGATCAATCCCCATGGCGACCTTTTCGCTGTTCAGAAAATGTTGCGGGGCGGCTGGGAGTTCCAAGAGGGAATAGCCGTTGATTTCCTCTTGGTCTGGTGTGGGTGAAGCGCCACGACGTTAGTGGCCGCAGGCCATAGCTTAAAAACACTTTGGGGCAAAAATGAGTTAGTAATACTGGCTTAAAAGGTATTGATTCAACTCTGAACTTAAGAACGTTGAAGACTCTTTATAACAGAATGCGTGAGCCTGACAGGCCTTTCTCGCACATCTGACCTATATGGATATTGGAAAGTCGGCAACATCATTGATCATGTCCTTCAAGGCATTCAGGCATCCTGCCTATCAGAATCAGGCTAGCTTACGCGGTACAGGTCGATTGGCATCTAACCGATATGGATATGGGAAAAATGAGTTAAACAAGTATTTACGTTGGAGTTAAAAAAACGGAATTGGCGTGTAAGATCCAATCCCGTTTTTCACTTCTTGGTGCTTATCTGCTAAGCGCTGGCGTGCGTGTAGGGATCAGGCGCTTGCTGCCTGTAGCCTCAAATGCACCCGCAAACCTCAGCAGGTTGTTGTCGTCATAAGCACGGCCCGCGAAAGTTAACCCTACAGGCATGCCAATATCGGCCATTGCCCCCATCGGCACAGTAACCGTTGGTACACCTAAGTGGCGAATAGCAAGGTTGCCGTTAGCGACCCAAATACCGTTGCTCCAAGCGATGTCGGCGGAGGCTGGATTAACATGCGCATCTGCTGGACCCACGTCAGCCATGGTTGGAAACAGCACTGCATCGAGTTTGAGTTCGTCCATCCAGTCTTCCAGATCCAGCTTGCGAGTCTTCTCTAAGCCGCGCAGACCATCCGGTATGCTGTCGATTTGGTTATACGACTTGAGACCTCTTTTGGCCATATTGACGTACTCATCCATGCCAGCAGCAAGATCGCCCTCACGGTTCGGCAAGGTGCCAAGATCGTGCGGGAAAATCAAATGCCCATTAACGTCAGCTAATTTGTTCAGTTTAGGGTCATTGTTGGCACGCAAGAATTCATCTAAAGCCCACCCCGATAGTGCCCATAGCTCATCATCAAGAAACTCAGGTGTGACTAAGCCACGGTTAAATACCGTCGGCGCACCAGGCCGGTCACCTTCACAGTTAGAAACCAGCGGGAAGTCCACTTCAATCACTTCGGCTCCGGCAGATTCCAGTGCTTTGCGTGCCGCTTCCCAGAGGTCGATCACCGATGATCGAGTATTGATGCGCTGACCGGTCGGGCCTCCGATACCGGGGTTTTCGCTAGTGCCAGCCAATTCATCCTTGTTAATGAACATGCGTGGCACCCCGAAACGCTTGCCTTTAAGCGTGTCAGCTTGGGCGGCAAGATCCAGATAAGAGTCTGGACGAACTGTTGATGCTTTTGGGATCTCGACCCAAGGTTGTAGACGCCATAGGTCGCCACGGGTGATAGGGTCGTCTGCCACGATAACGTCAAGAACTTCGAGCATGTCGGCAATAGTACGGGTATAAGGCACCACTACATCCATGGTCGGTGTCAACGGCCAGTTGCCGCGCACAGAAATCACCCCCCGTGACGGGGTATAGGCGCACAGACCGTTATTTGATGCAGGTCCACGACCGCTCGACCATGTCTCTTCGGCTAGACCGAAAGCAGAATAGCTTGCGGCGGTCCCAGTACCCGCGCCATTGGAAGAACCAGAGGCGAAGGGAGCTGTAAGGTAGTTAGCATTGTATGGGCTTTCGGCGCGACCGTAGTGACCACGCTGCATACCACCATTGGCCATAGGTGGCATGTTGGTTTTACCTAAACAAATGGCACCCGCTTCGCGCAGACGTTCAACGGCAAAGGCATCGTATTGAGCAATCAAATCCTTAAACGCTGGGCTGCCCGAAGCCGCAGTGAGCCCCTTAACAAGATAGCTGTCCTTGGTGGTATAGGGAATACCATCGAGTGGGCTAAGTGTTTCACATTGAGCTCGGCGTGCATCAGAAGCCTCAGCTTCCTTGATCGCATCTGGATTGTGAACCACCAGCGCATTCAGCTTGGTCTCTGTCGCTGGGCCGTCGTAAGCATCAACCCGTGCGAGATAAGACTTCACCAGTTCAACCGCTGTGGTGCGACCGGATTCGAGCGCTGTACGCAGCTCGGCAATAGAAACCTCAGTGACTTCGAACATGTTTCGACCTCTTATTGAAAGCCAATTGTGTTAAAACAACAGTGACATACATGGTCATTGTGTTCTCCTTAGTTTTTACTTACTGTCCAGAGGGGATCTGTTGGGTGATGCAATGGATGTTACCACCACCTAATAAGATCTCGCGGGCAGGTACTCCGACAATTTCATACTCGGGGAAAATCTCCTGCAATTTTTGTGCAGCGATATCGTCAGTTGCAGGGTCGAGTAGTGGAAAAACGATACGATTGTTGGTAATTAAAAAGTTCGCATAAGAACCCGCTAAGCGTTCACCCGCCGTGCGTGGAACACCAGTCCCCTCAGTTACGCCTTGCGCTTCCTCTGCTGTGCAATACAAAGGACCTGGCTGTGGTAATAAATGGATTGTTAATTTACGGCCTTGTGCATCCACAGTATTTTGTAAAATATCCAAAGCGGCTTTTGAACGAGGATACTGCGGATCGGTTTGATCATCAGTCCAGTGTAAAACCACTTCGCCTGGGCGAGCAAAACAGCAAATATTATCAATATGTCCGTCGGTCTCATCCATGTACACACCTTCTGGCAACCAGATAAACTGCTGCACATTTAAATAATCACACAGTAATGCTTCTATTTGTTCACGATTAAGATCTGGGTTGCGATTGCTGTTAAGCAAACATTCAGCCGTCGTCATGCAGGTGCCTTCACCATCGACATGAATTGAGCCACCTTCGAGGATCAACTGAGCCTGATAACGCTCAAAACCATGCTGCGTGAGCATCTGTTGTGCGACTTGCTCGTCCTTATCCCATGGAGAGTACAACCCCCCGTTATGACCGCCCCAGGCATTAAAGCCCCAATCAACACCACGGCATTCGCCTTTGGCATTCACTACTACAGTCGGCCCTGTATCGCGAGCCCAGCAATCGTTGCTATCTATTTCGACCAACGTAACGTGGGAAGGCATAACCGTCTTGGCTTGAGTCAAAAATTCCTTAGGTACCCCCATATAAACAGGGGTAGCAGCACCAATGGCATCGGCCACTTTAGCAAAGGTTGCCTGAGCATAAGCCCCTGCAGAGCGCCAGTTATCAGGACGATATGGCCAAATCATCCACACAGCTTGCTGCGGCGCCCATTCGGCGGGCATGCTAAAACCATCTTGAGATGGTTTAGTGGTTAACTGCGTGGCATCCACATTCATGTTTGTCATGAGTTTTGTCTCCGGTAATGCTGAAAAACTATAAGGGAGTGCGCCCTAACATAGGACGACAGAATAAAAATACGCCTAACATTAATCAAATGAATAAATCGAATTACCACATTCATCACGCAAATAGTTAGGCCGAAATTGCCACGTCTACACTAGGTGAGCTTTAGCTTCGATGAAATATCACTGTATATCATATCATTTAAGACTACTTGCGCTAAATACTTGTATGCAGGTGATAGATAAGAATTTATACGGTAAAAAGCTTGCAAGTTTATTGCAAGCTAGATTAAGTGCAATCACAAAATGGGCCAAAAACGAGTGAGATTTATTGACTTAAAAATGGACAAATTCAACTCTGAACTTGAGGACGTTGAAGACTCTTTATAAAAGAATGCGTGAGCCTGACAGGCCTTTCTAGCACATCTGATCTATATGGATATTGGAAATGTCATAGTGATGTCGGCAACATCATTGACCATATACTCCAAGGCATCCGGCTTATCAGATGTGGGCTTAGCTTTCGAGGTACAGGTCACTCATTGGCATCTGACCCATATGGACATGGGGAATGTCATTTGATGGCGGCAACATTATTGACCATGCCACCACGACATTCGTGAATCCATTCACATCAGATCCCCATCGGAAGCGTTAGCATTTTCACTCTTTATTATAAGATTGGCCGAGGCTGGATTCAAATGCGATTAAAAGCTGGAACAATCCCCATGGCGACTTTTCGCATCTGTTATTTAAGTCATTAACGAAAATGTTGCGGGGCGGCTGGGCCAATTTTTCATAAAGAGTAAAGAGGGAACTGCCGTTGGTTTCCTCTTGGTCTGGTGTGGGTGAAGCGCCACCACGTTAGTCGCCGTAGGCCATAAAGGTGTTAGCCGTTAGAGGCCGCAGGCCATAAGTAAAACAGCAACTCAGTGGATGACCACTGACTAATTAACACCCTGTAATCACCGTCGAAATAACCGGTTCACCTGTAACCTTCCAATGATATTGGAAATAACAATTCGTCGCGATAACCTCTGTCGACGTTGGCTCGGCTGCAGCCAACACACCTTTTGGTGCAGCAGCTACCGCATAACTGCCACTTGATGCATAAATTCGATAAGCCCAGTCATTCACATCAAGCCCAGCGGCTTCAAATATTTCCGGTGCTAAAATATAATTGGCAGTAAAACTGGTGTTAGCGGCATTGGACGCTGCGGCCCAAGGTTGATAATTACTGCCTTTGACACCAGAGAACTCAACCGTATCGGAAATGGCCTTGCCTGATGTGAGCGTTTTCGCTTTAAATAACGAAACTGCCGTTTTCATCGACCCTGTTGCACCTTTGATAGCGGCAATATGGGCATCTTTTTTTAAATTGATAAATTTAGGTGCCGCAACAACAGCCAAAATACCTAAAATGATAATCACTACCACCAGCTCTATAAGCGTGAAACCCGATTGGCGGGAACCTTTTGTTAATGTACTCATACAACGAATGCCCTTTGACACAGTCATTGACCGCGCAGTTTGTATAAATTGAGTAAGATGATTATGTTTCAGTGACCATATTTAACTAACCATATTTAACTGACCATATTTAACTGACCATATTTAACTGACCATGTTTAACTGGCCATGTTTAACTGACCATATTTAACTGACTGTATTTCAGTGATTATTTTAACCCTGTATTTAGCCGTAATTACAGAGACTTTTACGCTGATGTTAATAGTTGCGAGCCAAGTGTGTTGTTTAATCTACCAATCTAAGGCACCGGATAAAAATAACACACTACCGTTTCGGCTCACAACTATTACCGCAATGACAAGATTAATAAATCCACAGTATTTAAACCTTCAGTCGCCACATATCAAAAGCTTCTTGGCAAAGCTGCTGTCTAAATTTTGGATGGGCGATGTCGATAAGTGCTCGAGCTCGCTCGCGCAATGACTTACCCCGCAAATAAGCCGTTCCATATTCGGTGACAATATAATGCACATGCGCCCGGGTAGTTACCACGCCAGCCCCTGGGGATAATACTGTGGCAATGCGCGAAACGGTGCCATTGGAAGCTGTACTTGGCAGTGCAATAACCGATCGCCCACCTTCAGACAGTCCGGCGCCGCGGATAAAATCCATTTGCCCGCCTACGCCTGAATAAATTTGAGTGCCCAGTGAATCGGCACACACTTGGCCTGATATATCGACCTGTAACGCGGAGTTTATTGCCATTACATTAGGGTTTTTACGAATAATGGCAGTGTCATTAACCTGCTCAATATCCATAAATATCACCGACGGATTGTCATCAACATAGTCGTAAAGTCGTTGGCTGCCCAACGCAAAACCAGTGACAACTTTACCGGGATGTACTTTCTTACGGCTGTTATTGATGACTCCAAGTTCAACCAGATTAAGTACCCCATCTGAAAATAGTTCGGTGTGTACGCCCAAATCTTTGTGCTCGGTTAAGCACGACAGCACCGCATCTGGGATAGCACCTATGCCCATCTGCAAGCAAGCGCCATCAGGCACCAGTTTTGCTACATGCTGGCCGATGGCTAAACTAATGGCATCGCTTGGGGCTAATAGATGTTGTGGTAACGGCTTGCTCTGTTCATACACAGCAGCCAGCTGATTATAATGAATAAAACCATCACCATGGGTGCGAGGCATCATAGGGTTAATATGGGCAATGATCCGCCCCGCCATTTGGCACGCCGCTAAGGTTGCCTCAACCGATATGCCTAAAGAGCAGATACCGTGTTTATCGGGTGGCGACACTTGAATAATCGCAGTGTCGATATGCTGTTCGCCGGAACGAAACAACTTGGGCACCTCAGAGAGAAAAATCGGAACATAATCGGCATCACCTTGTTGTAACAGCGACCGCGTGGGTGAACCAGTAAAAAAGCAACGATGGCGAATATGTTCTTTTAAACGGGGATCACTGAGCGATTCAGCGCCCTCGGTATGCAGCTGTAATAATGTTAAGCCATGCTTAGTTAGCGCATGTTCGGCTAATGCATCGAGCAACAATGTTGGCGTAGCGCCCATGGAGTGTGTCCATAAAGTTTCACCGCTTTCAATTAAGGATACGGCCTCTAAAGCACTGCTACAAATAATTGGTTTCATTAATATTACTCAAGGTAATTAAGCTATTTGTAGTGTAAGCGGTAAATTAATCCGTTAATAGCATTGGCCTTTGTAACATTGATCTAACACAAAAGAGTGGCATAATTGAGACATTGCAGGGCATTTTTTATTCAGCGAGCATTGAGTAGGAGTATTAAGCAAGAGTATTGAGCGGGATCATTTTGTTGGAGCAATCTCTATAACCCCCTTTGGGGTTGTGATTGTAAATGTCGCACTGAAAAATACGCCGGAGGCCAATATGACACTGATAGGCACTGATAGGTGGGGCTGAGAGATATATGACCAAAACAGCAGAGGCCACTCATTTATAAACAATATTGCGAGGTGTCTGTTGAGCCCATTTGAGCCATGATGCAGTTAGAGTCTTGCGATATTTATTTACTGTGGCCCAAGGCCAGCCTATTAATTTAAGCAAGCTTAATGTAAACCAGGTTCGTTCAAACGAGGTTTACATTAACCAATAAACAGGGTTAAGCACAGTGTTTATACGCCAACGCGGGCATGTTTAGTGTTAGCTTTCGTTTCAACATAAGCTTGGTAACGGCCAGGTTTATGATTAACCGCAATTAACACATTTAACGCAATTGCACCCATCACTGACAATAACACCAACTCAAAAGGAAACAGCAACAGCGAAGAGCTTAAAATTATCGTATCAATTAGCAAGCCAAAGTTACCGGCACGAATTGAATACTTGTTTTGTAAGTAAAGTGCCAAAATGCCTAAACCGCCTAAGCTCGACTTATGTCTGAACATAATCAACACACCGACCCCGATCAACATACCGCCGACTACCGCTGCAAATAATGGATGGACATTATCGATATGAATAAACATCGGCATATAATCCGTCATTAGCGAGACTATTGTCACCGAAATGAAGGTATTGATGGTGAAACGCTTAGAAAGCTGAGTCCAAGCGATATAGTAAAAAGGCACATTGATTAAGAAAAATAACACCCCAAAACTTAACGATGTCAGATGCATCCCAATAATCGCCAAACCTGCGGTACCACCAGTAATAAGCTGATTACTGTTAAACAGAGTCACGCCAAAAGACACCATTACACCGGCACAAAACAAAGCCATAATGTCTTCGTAAAATCGGTGTGTTGGAAATTGCATGCGATTTGCCATCCTGTAGTGAGTAGCGGTTAGTTATTAGCAACCTAGTGATTACATCATGCTGCTAATGCACTGGCCATTGTGCAGTGCTATAAAACAGCAACATATTAAGGGCGCGCAGTGTACCGAATCAACTTGGATTAAACAGTTAGCTAAATGAGACAAATGCTGCGATTTTTGCCATGAGTGTTCACTCAGATTTACGACTTTAGGTACTTTGGTAAACGAAGTGTTTATTAATTGTTACGATATCGATTAGGCTGGGGTCTAAGAGATGCGCTTGATCAAACTTCAGCCGAATATTAGCACTGTATAAATAGATGTAAAAGTTAACCGCGGCAACGATTCTAGACAACCTTAAGTAATCAATTTCTGCCACTTAAGCATGACATGGTTTAGCCAACATAACCTCGGTTTGGAATAATAAACGGCTTTGAATTAACCCTTGCCTGTTACCAAAAAAAGGCATAAATGACAATATAAATAAAGCTCAGACTTAAGCCATGCCCTCCCCCAATAACATTGAGGCCATAGAAGATAATTAACTCCGAAAGTAATGCTAACGACCTGTGGGCTTAGGCGCACATTTACCCATATGCAGGGAGTAAAACCTCCATGATGCCTGGAATATCATGGACTGAGACAGCGCAACTTATCGACCAAGAAATGACAACTTATTGGCGAAGGTGTAACAGCGCGGCTAAGTCACTTCACATATGTCGTCGGGTAAATTGTCGCTGTAACCGATCAAAAATCATCACTCAGCATAATATTGACCGTGCCCATCACCGCGAAACCATTAACTTGACTAATGATTAAACGCTCAACATAACGACACAAGCAAAACAAACTGGTAACTATAGCCTTACAAATCAAACAATTAATTAAAACCTTGATCAAAAAATTCATTATCGAGCACAATTATTTTTTATACTGACTAAAATTGAATAATCAATCTTGGTAGTAAGCTGGTCATACTGAGTTAAACCGATAACGATATGCTGTCTATCTGCTTAATTAAATAGTGAAAAATGGCAATAAGCTCAATTAAACACCACACAACTAAGCGCGATAATGTTGACTAACCTGCAGATAAACATAACCCTTTTTATAACATTCTCGACTGCTAAAAAGGAATATTTGCAGATTAAATCAGCAACAAATTAAGTTGATCAACATCACAGTTCCCATTTGAGAAGTCCTATAACAATCGAGAATATGCATGTTTATATCATTATGTTACCGTGGCGCAATGCTAAATTAGCCTATACACAAGAAAATTAGTCAATAAAAATTAGTTATTACAATCAAGTAAATGAGCCTAAATCGGGCGGCAACTAACCCGGCGTCTGATTTTCCCCTTAAGACAAACTGAGGTGAAATATGGATATATCTAACACGTCGCGCCGGACCTTTATTAAGCAATGTGTGATTGGTGGAGTCGCCGTTTATTCAGCGCCTTTACTGTGGGAAATGAGTCGGGCCAATGCGTCTATCGTTTCTCCTGAACTGGCAGCCCAATGGCAAACTCAGATTAATGGTCAATCCAAACCCAAGTTTCGCAACGATGGCATAGCCAAAGTGACAGGCCAAAAAGTCTATGGCCGAGACTACCGCGCAATGGACATGGCAGGCTGGCCAAAACAGCAAGGCTACGCTTTTATCTTGCGCGCCGCCGATGCATCCCATGTTTATCAAGGATTTTCCCTCGACCACCTCCCGGCTTCGGCTAAACCCTATAAAGTGATCACTGCGGCGGATCTTATTCGCGACAAGGTTAAGCTGCCCGAGTTTTACGGTGACAATATGTTACTGCCAGAGGGACAAACCGCAGATTATCTTGGTCATGCGGTTGCGATATTATTATTCGATAGTTTTCCTGCATTTAAACAAGCTAAGTCATTGTTGCAGTTCGATAATACCTTATTGCGCTTTGGTGAAAAAACGCCCTTTGTGTCAGACACTAAAGACCCTTATGCCAGCTGGCGTCTTATTCGGGTTGAAGGCGAAAATGGTGCCCGTGAAGATACTTATAGCCCACTACACGATGGACTATTTTTCCCCAGCGTTAAGCACCACAAACCGGTATGGTCAGGTGATGCTAATGCTCAAGGCTCGGTTTCTGAGCGCGGGCTGTATTATGCTGGCGAGATAGAAAAACAGATTGCGAGTGCCAAAGCAGATCAACAGTGGCAAGTATTAGAGCGCGAATATCGCACCCAAATCATCGACCCGATGATGATGGAACCAGAAGCCTTTAACGGCTGGTTTGATGCTGCTAGCCAAACCTTCCATACGGTTATCACCTCGCAATCTCCACAAGACTTTCAAGAGATGGCCGTACACATGCTGTCATCTGGGCCACTGGCGGGCAAGGTTAAACATCTAGTGGTGCATTCGCCTTATATTGGCGGCGGTTTTGGCGCCAAAGATCATTCGATATTTCCTTATTATGGCGTGCTCGCAGCCATTTATGCCACCGGCCCTGTGCGCTTAGCCAATGACCGCTTTGAACAATTTCAATCTGGTCTTAAGCGTCACCCTTTCACGATGAAGAGTCGCTTAGCCGTCGATAAAGCGACCCTAAAAATCCAAGCATTAACCTCACAGATGACCGTCGATGGTGGCGGTCGAGTCAATTTTAGCCCGTCGGTGACCTCCGTTGGGGCGACGGCGATGCAAAGTATTTACTACACGCCACGCAATGATATTATCGCCACCGCCTATGCATCACGTAACCCAGATGCAGGCTCGATGCGCGGTTATGGCACGTTGCAATCGATGACGGCAATGGAGGGCATGATCCACGAAATGGCAGCCGAGTTAGATGTTGATCCGTTTAAACTGCGCGCGGCTAACGTGATGGAGTCTGGGCAGCGTAATACCCAAGGCGCTATCCCCAATGGCACCCTAAGATATAGTGAAATGCTCGACATGGCAGAACAAGACCCTGTGTGGCAAAACCGCGCAGCCAATAAGACTCGTTATGAGGCTAAATACCCTGGCATGCGTTATGGCGTAGGCTTTGGCATTGCCACAAAAGATTATGGTACAGGTGCGGCGGCGCCAAGTGCGGCGGTTAGATTATCTAAAGACGGTAAAATAACCCTGGATATCGGCTTTATCGAAATGGGCACTGGTACCCAAACATCTCAAGCCGTGATCGTCAGCGATGCCTTAGGCAACTTTGCCCATGAGGTAAACCTCGCCAAGATAGACATCTGGGATGCCATGCAATTAGTGCAAACCGACAATCCTTATATTATTTCACAGCAACGTCAAGATGAAATGACGGCTAATCCACGTTGGACGCCAGTAAAAGCCATGGCATCGTCGGCGTCTATGTCGGCCTATTACCAAAGCCATGTGACCCGCATTGCCGCCGAGATTATCTATCGCCACGGACTCTGGCCTGCGGCTGTGTCTATTTGGAACGAGTTGTATTTTAACACCCCAATGGGCGCAACCAATCTCAATCACGCTCGCGACGGCCGCTGGGTCGACGGTAAACTTACCGCTATGGGCTTCCCGCCACTGGCGATCGATATTCTCGCTAAACGCGCCCACGACATGGGCTTAGTGGTTGGCGTAATGGGCCATGCCTTTAATCGCTGGGCTTGGGCCGAAGCTGATTTTGAGATCCTTGGCACCAAAGAACGCATTGCACTGGATGCGTTGGCGCTGCAATACGGCCAAAGTAATCAATATCATGGCAATGCTGCTCGCCAAGCCAGTATGAATTCCAATGGTTATCACTTAATCGACCGTCAAGCTATGCGCTACCCTAAGGCCGAGCTTAATAATGCCATGGTGACTTACTATGCCCCGTGCGCAACCTTGGTTGAAGTGGCGGTAAATGAAGGCAATGGTGAAGTCACACTGCTGAGCTCTCATACTTGGTTAGAAGCCGGTAAAGTGATTGTGAATGAGTTAGTTGAAGGCCAAATTCAAGGCGGTCTTGCCATGGGGATTGGCCATGCTCTGCATGAGGAATTACCGCCATTTGAAGCAGGGGCAGGTAATGGTACTTGGAACCTCAATCGTTATAAGGTGCCGTTAGCAAGGCATGTTGGCGTTTGGAGCCAGAGACATACCATCTTAGCGCCATTATCCGAAACAGATCCGAATCGCGGCATTGCCGAGGTGGTGATGATCCCTGTCGTTTCCGCACTGGTTGAGGCCGTTTATCAGGCTACCGCAGTGCGCTTTTACGAATTACCAATGACAGCGAAAAAAATTAAGGAGGCCATGGCATGAGCCAGTCAATTGAACTAACTATTAATAACCAAGCCGTTGGCCCGATTGAAGTCGGCGATGGCGTCATGATGATTGAATTCTTGCATGAATATTTAAACCTTACCGGCACTAAGTTTGGCTGCGGCGCAGGTGTATGCCATGCCTGCACTGTGATAGTTGACGACAACCTAGGAGTGAGTGAGGTTGTACGTACTTGCATCAATGGTGTCGAGCGTTTCAATGGCAAACATATCCGCACAGTAGAAGGTCATGCCAAGCAGAACGCCCAAGGCGAGATCACCGCGCTTAGCCCTGTGCAACAAGCCTTTTTGGAACATTTCTCGTTTCAATGTGGTTGGTGTACCTCTGGCTTTGTCAATGAATCGACCGCACTGCTAGAACGACTTGAGCGTAAACCTATCGCCAAAGATCAAGTTGAACACGTAATAGAAGAGGCCTTGAGTGAACACGTATGCCGCTGCACTGGCTATGTAAAATATTATGCGGCGATGAAAGATTTGATCCTCAAGACTGAGGGGCTAACCCTGTCATGAAACCATCATATTTGAGTTATTTAGCTCGCTTTAACAAGGCTCGACATCAGCTAAGTCAGGATCTATTACTAACCTTAGGTTTGAGTTTATTGGCATTTTCCTGCAGTGCTGCCAATGACGCAGGCGAAGGCGCAATAGAACGTGGCGCTTATTTGATGAAGATAGGCGACTGTGTGGCCTGCCATACGAGTGTTGGCGGCCGTGAATTAACCGGTGGATTGCCGTTCGAAACCCCGTTTGGGGCGGTGTATTCGACCAATATCACCCCAGACAAAGATACCGGTATTGGTCAATACAGCTATGATGACTTTTTTGATGCCATGCATCATGGTGTCGGCATTAACGGCAATCTGTATCCTGCGATGCCCTACACTTCTTATAGTCTGTTAACGAATGAAGATACTAAAGCGATTTACGCCTATTTGATGAGCACTAAACCCATCAAGCAAGCTAATCTCGACAATGATGTCTCTTTCCCCTTTAACGTACGATTTGGCCTCAAGGCATGGAATTTAGTCGCCCACGATGCCGAGGTATTTGCCCCTAAGCAAGACAAGAGTGAATCTTGGAACCGCGGTAATTACTTAGTCAATGCTTTAGGCCATTGTGCTGAATGTCACACGCCAAGAGACAGCCTATTTGCCATGGAGCAAGACAAACACTTTCAAGGTGCTGTCATTGAAGGGCTAGAGGCATCGAACATTACGCCAGCCGAGCTTAATCGACAAAATTGGACTCATGACGATTTAAAGTCTTTGTTTACTGAGGGTTATTCTCGCAAGGGCACCGTCTTTGGTGGCATGTATCCCGTGGTGTATCACAGCTTTAGTCATTTAACCGATACAGACATGTTTGCCGTTAGCAGTTATCTGCTCGATACCGACGAAAAGATTGAAGCGAAAGCGCTTACCTTTAACGGCCACCAGCGTGAACTGCCAGGATATAAGCTGTACATGGGATACTGCGCCGGTTGTCATGGTCAAAAAGGTGAGGGTCGACCTAATGTTGCTCCGGCAATGGCCGGTAACGCCACATTAGGCAAAGCCAGCCCACACAATATCGTTGCTGTGATGCTAAAAGGGATAAAGAGCCAACATTACAACACCACCACCAGCTTTTATGCCATGCCAGCTTATGCTGATAAGTTAAGCGACGAGCAGCTAAGAGATTTAGCCAACTATCTGCGAGTGACATGGAGTACTCAGCCAGGGGATCTAGATATGAACACTATCAATGATTTGAAAGAAGTGATATTCGAGCATGGTTAAGCGTTTGAATCATTGGTTTTGAATCATGTGGAAAGTAGGTGTTTACACAAAAGCCGACATCAAGTCGGCTTTTTATTTTAATAGCGTTAGCGGTAAGCAAACTCTTGAGCAGTTATCGGCAAAGGGCAACAATTCATTTTGGCTAAAGCCATGAATCTATACTAAGCCCGATTGACCTTGTAATGGCTTTCGCCTAACAAGATATTAGCCAAAAAGATTACAACACATCGTTAAGATCTTGTATTGCATCGATCACCATACCAGTACCTATGCTAATCAACAGCAAATCAGTACCCACACGGACAATCTTCTGCCCTTCTGGTGTGCGCCCTAGCTGAAGAGTCAGTGCTGGAGGCACATCATAGTACACAACATCCGCAGGCAAATGTTGACCTTTATGCCATTGCTTAACATTACCCGGTGGTTGGCAGCCATTGTGTTTCTTGGCTAACCCTGGAGGACAATGCTTAGCATCACGGGTGGTATAATAGTAATTTTTAATCACGACTTGGCGATCATTACTAAAATAGACCTCGTAGTTACTGTCATTGTGATGTTCATGCTTTTTTTGATGTTTTTCAGATTTGTGCTTGCCGCTATTACCGTGTGACTCGTGGTCTTTAGCAACACTTTGACCTGTAGAAAACACCATTAACGTGCTAAAAATGATAAGTGGTATTACATGGCGATTCATAAAATTGATTCCTTTGCGATTAAATAGGCGCTTGTCATAATGCTTAACGAGCGATAATGCCTTACCGATAAAAAAAACCAAATACGATTAGTGATACGGTTACTATAGGTGCAAATGTAGTCGTATTCAGCGCAATTGTCGACTCTAATTTATATTATCGATATCAGTGTTAAAACCCGCATCGGCGGCAACAAAAACCACCTCTGTTTTAGCCTTATATCATCCCTTAACTCATCCAAATCATATTCCGCAAAACAATAACAAAATAGCGGCACTTACTATAGTGAATAAGCCTTAATCTAGAAGCATGAGCGCCTAAAAACAAATCAAACCGTTGATTTAAAGTTAATTCACTTGAACACAGCAAAGCTAAATATTAATGGAATAACAAAATAACGAGACGATTGCGATATTGGCTCAAAACGGCTAATGAAAAAAAGCGGCAGCGACCCCTTTGGCGACCTTATCGTTTTGATAGCGCTTAGGAAAATGATGTGCGGCTGGGTCAGTTCTTCTATAATTATGTAGCGTATATAGAGTACAGAGGCAACAGCCATAAAAGAGAACCCTAACCGTTAACTTAACTTCATTGCAGCAAAATCTGGCCTGGGTAGCTTATCCAAAATACTGTATAAATACATCACCACCAAGGACAATATAGCGCCGATAATAAATAACCAATATCCACCGAGATGATCCAAAATAATCCCGCCACCCAATGGCGCAAACGCAAAGCCAATTTCATAAAATGATGCCGCGCCAAAATACGCACCACGCAAATGCTTAGGGGCTAGCCTGTCAATGTGCACATTCATAGTCGGGAACAAAATGGTTTCGGCTAGGCTCATGACAATAACGGCGCCAATCCAGCCCCAAAATAAATCGATAGGGTTATACGCTAACCAAACTTGTGAGCACACCAATAGTATCAGTCCAAACTGAATACGATGAACCAAACTATAGCCGGCCATTAATCTTAATAGTAAAAATTGGGTTGAGATGATCACCAATGCATTAGTAAAAATCATCGCTGAAATCAATGTCAGTAAATTAGGTGCATTGGCGCGGGTGAGGTATTGGATAAGCGAACTGTCCATTTGCGCATAAATGAACATACACAAAATATTGGCAACGATAAGACATTGGAGCAATTTATCTTGCTGTAAAATCGTTATTATTTGCTGCCGACTGATGAACGCAGGTTTACGCTTAACCGCAGACGTTGCATCACCCATGGCAGGGATAAGCTCATCGGGCACCTGTTCTGTTGTCGATGGGATGGTTTGACAAGCTTGGTGCCTAAAGCCCCAAAATAACAATCCCAGCAATGCGGCAAAAGCGGCGGCAGTAATATAAAAGCTCGATTGTTTACCCGTTAAGCCTAGCCAAACACCTAACATGGGGCCGACAGCGCAGCCCACGTTAACGACGAAATACAATGACTGCATCGCCAGTTCACGAGTTTTAGGGTCATCAATGATGTCACCAATAGTAGCAGACGTGAGTGGTCGCCATAACGAGGTGGCAATCGAACACAGTGTCATCACCACCACATAGCCTTTGACTGAATCAACTTGTGCCAGCAATGAAAACGAGATGATATAAAGCACACCCGTAAGATACATGAGCTTGTGGCGACCGATCCGGTCAGACAATGCACTCCCCATAAAACTGGTAAATACCGAAATAATCGCTGCACTCGACAGTACTAAGCCTACTTCAGTGGCGGTTAAGGCAAATTTTTCATACAAGATAACAGCCAAAAAGGGCCACACCATGTAATAACTGCCACGGGTAATAAATGACCCAAACAATAATATCCACATTAATCGTGGAAATTGCTTAAACCGCGCTAAAGAAACATCGCTATGCACTTTTTATCCTTAAAGAGTGATGCTGAAATGGATTATGACAGACTAAATTGATGGGACTGATGGGATTATAGGGCTAATCCTAACGGCATTTACGCGGGTGAACCACTATTTATTACCTAATCCTATGTTATTACTGATCATATAATCTAATAGCTGTTTTTCATCGGTTCTATTTGACAGCGATAAGCCTTTAACCACACCTTGTTGATCGCTTTGGTTACGGTGCTGCCCTAATTTTTGCTTACCTTGTAACTCATCGATGACAATCTTAAAACCAACAATACCCTTGGCTAATTTTTGTTGGTAATCATCGGGAATAAAGCCACCACTTTGTAGCAATGCAGGTTCATATTGTTGAATGGTAGATTCGAGTACTTGTGCGGTGGTCGCATCATCGGTTAATTCAATAATGCCTTTTGCATGAACTACGCTGTAATTCCAAGTCGGAACGGCTGGATGTGAGTCATACCAGGTGGGAGAAATATAAGCATGTGGACCATTGAAAATGCACAGTACTTTTGTGTTTACTATGTTTTTCCAATGGGAGTTACTACGAGCAAAATGGCCATACAAGGTACCATCTTCACCTTCAGAAGACACAAGCAACAGAGGGAGGTGAGATCCATCTAAATCAGTTGAAACCACTGAAGCAAAACCATATTGACGAATAAACTGGTGTATTGACTCTTTAGATCCCATATCCCACTTATCAGGTACTTGCATAATTCACTCTTTACTAAAATAATCGATAACGTCTTTATAGTGAATCTGACGACTAAATACCATCGTTTTATGGGTTTATATCGATTATTACAAATGGCCGACTTTAACTAAAATCACCGTGTCTTGTTCCACATAGGGATTGTGCTGACTTAAATGCGGGCTGCGGATCCACGTACCAGCAGGATAACGGCCAAGCTCATCGATAAACTCTCCGCTAATCACGTAAATCTCTTCACCGCCAAAATGACGATGGGGTTGAAAATGAGTCCCTGCTGGCCACATCACTAATGCCGTAGATTCGGTGCCATGTTGATGTAGCGGCATAACCCGTAATTGGCCTTGACCCGGTAACCAATCAGCGTTGTTGGTATTAATAGCCACTTGCTCAGAGTCACTCTCTTGAAACTGGTGCAGCTTAACCAATAGCGTGCAGCCTTGTACGCTAAATGGCGCATGAACAAAACCTTCAGGATTACGCAAATACGTGCCGGCAGGATAATCACCGGTTTCATCAGAGAATACACCTTCGAGCACTAAAATCTCTTCACCTAATGGATGAGGATGTGAGTTAAATTGAGCACCGGCTTGATATTTAACAATACTAGTGGCATGACCGCGCTCGGCTTCTTCGCGCGCTAAGCGTTTACGTAAGACCCCTGCAGCAGGACTGTTTTGCCATTCAAGTTCAGCGCTATTGATCACAACTCGCTGGCTAAAATCCATGTTTAACATATTGATACCTTTACAACCATGATTGCTAATAGCTTAGAGCGAAATCAACTCAATGAACAGCGAGTACCAAATGGTTTAATAGGTACTTTAAGGTGCTTTTTATTGATTAATAACAAGAAATTTTCTATAAAAAAACCTGCAAATACAATTTACAGGTTTAATGATGAACGAATGCTTGAATTGGTTAACTTGCTGAATTATTGGCTGCCATTTGGCGTTGTTTTTTATACGCTTTAGCCGAGGCAGGAATGGGCGTCGTTCTGCCCGTTTCCAACCATTTCTTAAGTCGATTAGCATCGGCCATATGCGTATATTTGCCAAACGAATCTAACACCACAACCGCCACTTTACGTTTATCCATTTCGGTTAACATCACTAAGCAATGCCCTGCTTTGCTGGTATAACCGGTTTTGGTTAACGCAATGTTCCAATTATCTTTAAAGACCAGTTTATTGGTATTTTGAAAATCCAGTGCATAGCGTGGGCGTTTAAAAATAACGTGTTTTTTATTGGTTGAACTGAGCTTACCTAAAAGCGGATATTGCTGGCTGGCTTTAAGTAATAAAATAAGGTCATTCGCACTCGATACGTTTTCAGGTGATAAGCCGGTAGGTTCGACATAATGCGTTTGGGTCATTCCTAATGCGATTGCTTTATCGTTCATCGCCCGAACAAATGCCTTAAACCCTCCAGGATAATGATGAGCAAGCGAGGTTGCAGCACGATTTTCAGAAGACATGAGTGTCATTAACAACATGGTTTCACGGCTAACTTCACTGCCTAATCGTACACGTGAATAGACATTACGCATCACGGGTGAGTCAGTAATTTTAACCGATATTTTTTCATTTAACGATAATTTGGCGTCAAGGGTCACCATGGCGGTCATGAGCTTAGTCACTGAAGCAATGGGGACCGCTTGGTGTGGATTACTGGAATACAGCACTTCATTGGTTTTTAAGTCGACTAACATCGCACTGCTTGATGCTAACTCTTGTAATGATTGTTTTTGAGACACGGGTTCAGCAACTACCGAGGAGCTAATAACGGTATTTGAACATAATAAAGCGCAGGCAAAAAAGAAACGGAGTTTCATTATTCTCACTTGAAAAATAAACCTAATAAGTTCCTTGAGTATACGATAAAGGATTAGTCCGACAATAGATAAATAATCACTATTAGTGGGTTTGTAGTGAATGCTAGTCGGTTTTTAGTGAATGTTAGTGCATTTGTTGCCGCTCCAGCAAAAAACATAAATAATAGCGAGTACTGAGCACTGTCCAAACAAGCCTAGATACACACTATCGAGCAATACTGTACTCGCCAGATGAGACATATCAACAATATACTAGTTAAGCATTTGTCATCGTTTCGCGGTACGTGAACGACCCCGCGACATCGCTTCGCTCGGATCACGGGGTTTTCTCGACTGATTCGATAAAAAAATGAGTTTTAGTGTAGATACCGTTTTTTGTTAACTTCATGTTAAGATTAAATAGCTCGTTTAAAAAGAGAGTTTAAATGGATATTAACTTGCGTTTTTTTAGTCGATTAACCCCATGGCTCAATAGCTTATTAACCTCTAAAGCCTCCCTCAAAACTGAGACAGATGATGCGGAGCAAGGACGGATTTCGCTCAAGACCATAGCAAACCAATATCCGCTTAAAGCTTGTCGAGGCCCTATTACTCAGGTGATATTATACCCATCGCTTTATTCCAGTGACGATTTTGTTGGTAGAGAAACACAAATCAGCCAAATCACCGATGTGATGAACCAATGGCGTAATCATCATGGCGAAATCAGTGCCATTGTCTCGCCTGCGGGTGCTGGGAGATCTTCATTTTTAGGACAGCTGCCGCATTTATTGCAAATCATTTACGCACAAGACGCAAAAAACACACTGACTCCCGCAGTAAAACCGCTACCGGCCCAATGGCTACTAATGAGTTTTTACCAGGCGCCATTAAGCCCAAATGAGGCCATAGCTCATGTTTGTTATTGTTTTGGTATTACGCCACCAACAACCATCACCGAGACGATTGCCGCTATTAACCAGCAACCACCGCAGCTAATAATGATAGATGACATGCATAAGCTGATGTTACGAGTGATGGGTAATTATCAAGCACTGGTCACCTTTGCCACTATCGTAATGGAAACACGTAAACATCATTGTTGGATAATAAGCTGTGAAAAATTTGCATGGCAACGATTAAGCGCACAGTACCAAATTCACCATTTTATTAAGCATGTTATTCAGCTTGATTATTTTAATGCCACCGAATTAGCCACTATTCAAACAAAAAAATTGCTTGATCTAGGTTTAATCAGCAACGACTTCATCCCAAAAAGCCACTTACTGCGCAAGGTACAAACCAACAATGATCAAGCCAATGCCGTTAATCCCTATAATGACCAACTAAAACAGCTATGCACTATCAGCCAAGGCCACCCCAAATTAGCGACATTATTACTGCAGTATTCTCTTGCGCATCAAGTCGATATCAGCTCAGACAATCGTCCAAGTCATGGCATTGATATTTGCCGTATCAACTCATCTGCATTACAACAGTGCAAAGACAATGACTTATTTTCATTGGCAGAGATTTATATTCATGGTGGGTTACGAGTGGCTCAGCATGGACATATTTTTGCCATTACCATTGAACAAAGCAGCTTACAGTTAGAGTATTTAGCCCGCCAAGGACTGATTGTTGCCCAATATTCACAACAAGATTTTGCCGAGCATTTCTACTTTATTACCCCAACATTAAGCGAAATCATCGCTAGCCATTTGGTGAATAACAATAAGTTGTTTAATTAAACGAGGCGACAATGGACGATTCACGTAAAGCACTACAAGCATTTTTAGAGATTATTTCATTTGACCGAATAATCAGTATTTTAATGCTCTGCCTAATGGCATGGCTACTATTGGTATTAGTGCAATTTTGCTTAAATCAACTCAATAAAGCATTACCTAAATATCGTTTGATTTGGAACCGATCATACCCTTTTGTGCGTTTATTTGTGTGGCTTTGCGTGATCATTTATTCGATCGTTGGCATTATTGACCCCCACGAAAACTTAATCCTCGCGGTAGTAGGCTCAATTAGTATCGTGGTGGGCTTGGCGACGCAAGAACCGGCCAAAAATATGATTGCCGGATTTATTATTATGATCAATCCGCCTTACCGCGTTGGCGATATGGTGACATTATCTGGCCATTATGGTGAAGTCATTAAACTGGAATGGAGCGTAACGTGGCTGCGCACCTTTGACGATAATACTGTGATGGTGCCCAATGCCGAGGCATTAAAAACCGCAATATGTAACGCTAATAGCGGTGCTTTAGATGAAATGGTTGTCGTGAGTTTTACGATTCCGATAAATGCAGATCACCAAAAAGCCATTGCTCTGGCTAGGGAAGCGACTCAATGCTCACCTTATACTTTTTTAAATAAACCTATTGTCGTCAATTTGGGTAACGAGCACGGCTTTGGGCAGTTTTTACACACCATTACCGTTAAAGCGTATGTGATGGACGTGAGGTTAGAAAAAAAGTTTATGAGTGACATCAATATACGAGTACTTTCAGCGTTTAAAAATGCTAAATTTTATGATACATAACAAACGGTTCTTCAGTGATTTACGCTATAATTGACCCAATTGTTAAAATGGAGAATATGACTATGACACAAGATGAAATGAAAAAAGCAGCAGGTTGGGCAGCACTACAGTATGTCAAAAAAGACACCATCGTAGGCGTCGGAACTGGTTCAACGGTTAATCACTTCATTGATGCATTGGCAACAATGAAAGATGATATTGAAGGTGCAGTATCAAGCTCTGAAGCATCGACTAAAAAACTCATCGGACTTGGCATTGAAGTGTTTGACTTAAACAGTGTTGATTTGATTGATGTCTATGTTGATGGCGCGGATGAAATTAACGACCGCATGGACATGATTAAAGGCGGCGGAGCCGCATTAACGCGCGAGAAGATTGTCGCAGCGGTAGCAAAACGGTTTATTTGTATTGTGGATAATACCAAGCAAGTACCTATTTTAGGTGAGTTTCCATTGCCGGTTGAAGTGATCCCAATGGCACGATCTTATGTGGCACGAGAATTAGTCAAATTAGGTGGCGATCCGGTTTACCGTCAAGGCGTGGTGACCGATAACGGCAATGTGATTTTAGATGTGTACAACATGAAAATTTTAGATCCTAAAGTGATGGAAACTAAAATTAACGCGATTGTAGGCGTGGTAACCAACGGCTTATTTGCTAACCGCGGCGCCGATGTATTGCTAGTTGGCACCCCTGATGGCGTTAACACAGTAACCTTATCATAACCGACAGTGGTGACTTTTTGTGTTGCCACTTAAGCAATACCAATCCTATTGAATATGTGATCGTTCAGCGGGAGTTCAAAGTGCTGTAAGCAAGGCAGATGATTGAAGCGAATAGTGATTCCATTTCGAAAGCATCTAACGAAGCATAACGTACTTTGATACCCGCCAGAATAGAGTCACTCAGTCGTTCCACTTCCGCGTTGCATTGATTTAAATGGGATAATCATTTCGGCATCAATGCGCCTTAAATCAAACCCCTTAGCGACCCCGAACTGATCAGATATTTAATCAGCTTGGTATAGCACAATAGTCAAAACATAAAACGACCTAACTTCAATGCTAGGCCGTTTTATGTTATTGGTTCACCCGTTCAAACCCTACAGACTAATCAAAAACAACCTCATTAATTAACTCATTGTTTAACTCATTGTTTAACTCATTGTTTAACATCAACGCGACTGGCATAAACTTATTTAAAAGCCAATATACACCTTTTGCCTACTTGAGAATGTCAAATATTAGTCAATTATATTGTATGTGTTGTGACAATAAGGATGCTCCCCATTAAGCCGCTAATCACAGGGCCGTTAACCCAGCTAGCCGCCGCAGCCCTTGACGATAATCAGTTAGTCGCCATGGCAAAAACCGGTTGCGAACAGGCCTTCGCACAACTGTTTCGGCGCCATCACCAGCGAGTGTATGCCATCTGTTTTCGATTAAGCGGACAAGCTAGATTGGCAGATGATATGACGCAAGCGTGTTTTATTCGTTTATGGTTCAAACTGGATCACTTTAGAGGCGACAGTCGATTCACCACCTGGTTACATCGCTTATGTGTCCGCCAAGCCATTAACGAATTAAAAGTGCAACAATCATGGTGGCAACGATTTTTACCCATGGAACAACTTGACCCACTGGACGCACCTACGGTGGATTTTGATGACTATCATCAGCTCGATAAGTACATAGCTAAGTTGCCCCAACGCACTCGCATTGTCTTTGTTCTGTGTGCCATCGAAGGCTATCAGCATAATGAAGTCGCCGCATTGCTCAATATTGCCGAAGGCACGAGTAAAGCGCAGTACCATAATGCTAAACAATTATTACAAGAGATGCTTGAATAAGTCATTCACAGCAAGACCTTGAAAGCTTAGTCAAATCGATGTCATCACAGATGAAGCCTGTAACAGATTGATAGCCAGGTATTGCATCGCAATTAAGCGCTAAACCTCAACAACAAAAATTATCTCTTGGGCTTTGGCTTATAGCGGCAAGTATTGCAACCCTGACTCTGATGGCCGTGTGATTGTGGCAACAACCGCAAATACGGCATTAATGCAGCAAACTGGCGCAATAAAGACAACCGGCATTTTTATAGATGTAAACTAATAGATTCAAAAAATACCGCTACACGGATTTTACTTCGGCTGCGGTTAAATGACGCCATTCACCTGCCGCTAAGTCAGCGTTTAAATCGATACTACCCACAGCTTCACGGTGTAAATTAACCACGTTATTACCGACGGCGGCAAACATGCGTTTAACTTGATGGTACTTACCTTCGCTAATCGTCAATCTCACATGGGTGGGATCAATAATATCGAGCAAGGCAGGCTTAGTGAGTCCATCTTCATTGCGCAACTCAACACCATCGGCAAATATTTTTATCAAACTGTCATCAATGGGATCGGCTAATTCCACTAAATAGCGTTTGCCACAATCTTTCTTCGGTGAAGTGATTTTATGAGACCATTGACCATCGCTGGTTATTAATACTAACCCGGTAGTATCAACATCTAATCGACCTGCAATGTGTAACGTGTCCATTTTTTCAATATCAATCAAACTCAATACCGATGGATATTGTTCATCAATGGTTGAACAAATGGTGTCTATTGGTTTGTTTAACATGATGTAACGCTCGCCAATCACGCTAATTAAGGTACCGTCTAAATGCACCGCCATTTGCGGAAGTACCTTAAAACCAGAATTTTTCACCACCACACCATCGCAGGTAACGTCACCACGATGCAGGGCTCTCTTGGCGAGCGACCGAGTCAGTTCGGTACTTTCACAGATAAATTTGTCTAAACGCACAATGATTACTCAATCAAAAAATATTGACACTATTATGCTGCTTACGCACTTAAATAGAAATCAATCGCCGATATTTTTCACCTCCACGGTAATTTTCAGTTACACATACTCACAAAAAACCCTGTAAAAATCACTCTGTTTGGCTTGTTTTATAGACGGTTAAGGCCTTAACATACAATTCACAATAAAAGTAATAGCTTTTCCCTTTGGATAAAGGAGTTATTACTCAATTATGCAACACAGTCTGCAATACCCCATTGAAGGGTTCTTTAAATAAAGCAAAGGAAACAACATGAGAAAACTGGTTATTGGAGGTCTATGTGCCTCGTTAATTGCAGGCTTAAGCGCTTGTAATAATGAAAAGGCAATAGTTGCACCTGCAGCAGACGTGGCTAAAACAGCCACTGCCACTGCGGTAGCACAAGCCCTCACTTCAGGCATCAACTTTGACAACATCGACAAGTCTGTTCGCCCTCAAGACGATTTCTACATGTATGTTAACGGCGCGTGGTTGAACAAATCTGACATTCCAAGTGACCGTACCAGCATCGGCGCTTTTTACGACTTACGCGAAAACGCCCGTGATGACGTTAAAGCAATTATCGAAGACTTGAGTGCAACACCTAACTTAGCCGATGGTACTGACGAGCAAAAAGTAGCTGATTTATATCGCTCATTTATGGACGTTGACACCCTAAATAAATTGGGTATTGCACCAATTCAAGCTGAATTAGATCACATCGCCGCCCTGAAAGACAAACAAGAATTAACCGCTTTTTTTGGTGAAAACCAAGCTAATGGTGGTGGTACACCTTTAGCCTTTTATGTTGACATCGATGCTAAAGATTCAAGCCGTTATGCCACACACATTTATCAGTATGGCTTAAGCCTGCCTGAGAAAGATTATTACTTTAACGACTCAGAGCGTTTCGTTAATATCCGTAAAGCTTTTGTTGAACATGTGGAAAAAATGTACAGCTTAGCTGGCTTGCCAGACGCAAAAGCCAATGCTGAAGCTATTTTAGCGCTAGAAACCCAAATTGCAGAAAAGCATTGGGACGTCGTTGAAAATCGCGACAGCACCAAAACCTACAACCTATACCAAGTTAGCAATCTACCAGAATTGGCCTCAGAAATTAACTGGGATGGCTATTTAGCAGCGTTAGGCGGCGACAAGCAAACTGATATCATTATCAACCAACCAAGCTATATCCAAGGCTTAAACGAGGTCCTTAAAAACAACGACCTTGCGACTTGGAAAAACTACATGACTTGGATGACATTGACTCACAATGCCAACAATTTATCTGAAGCATTAGATAACGAAAACTTTGCGTTTTTCTCTAAGACTCTAAACGGTCAAGAAGAGCAAGAACCGCGTTGGAAGCGTGGCGTTAGCACCGTTAGCGACACGTTAGGCGAAGTTGTCGGTAAAGTGTATGTGAAACGTCATTTTGCGCCAGAAGCCAAAACCCGTATGGAAAAGTTAGTTAGCAACCTAAGCGGCGCTTATAGCTCAAGCATTGATTCATTAGATTGGATGAGTGCAGGCACTAAAGTGGCAGCAAAAGAAAAACTGGCTAAATTTAATCCTAAAATTGGTTATCCAAATAAATGGGCTGATTACACTAAATTAACCATTCAAGCAGACGATTTAATCGGTAATGCTAAGCGTGCCGCAGTGGTTCAGCATAACAAAGACATCGCCAAGCTAGGTCAACCAATCGATAAAGACGAGTGGCACATGACCCCACAAACGGTTAATGCTTACTACAACCCAACCATGAACGAAATCGTTTTTCCAGCGGCAATTTTACAGCCTCCGTTCTTCAATCTTGAAGCCGATGACGCGGTAAACTATGGTGGTATTGGTGCGGTTATCGGCCACGAAATGGGCCATGGTTTTGATGATCAAGGTGCGAAATTTGACGGTGAAGGTAACATGCGTGACTGGTGGACCGAAGCTGACTTAACAGCATTTGAGTCAAAAGGTAATGCGTTAATCGCTCAGTATAATGGCTATCAAGTATTTGACGACCTAAACGTCAATGGTAGCCTAACATTAGGTGAAAACATTGGGGACTTATCAGGTGTCACTATCGCCTATAAAGCTTACAAAATGTCACTTAATGGCAAAGAAGCACCGGTCATTGATGGCTTAACCGGCGATCAACGTTTCTTCATGGGCTTCACCCAAATTTGGCGGGTAAAGATGAAAGAAGAATCACTGCGTAACCGCGTTGCAACTGATCCGCATTCACCTGGCCACTTCCGTGCTCTTGGTTCGCTATCGAACATGCCTGAGTTCTACAGCACTTATGACCTGAAAGAAGGCGACAAGATGTATATTGAACCTGCTAAACGTGTAAAAATTTGGTAATTCAGACGCAGTGAAAACTGATTAACGTCACAATTCCTCATAAAAGGGCATCATTTGATGCCCTTCTTTATTAAACCTTGTTCATTCAGCCCCTATTCAGCCAAAAAGCGGTACATTGAGTTACAGACATTACGCTGGAGCTATTCAATGAATAAGTTATTTCGTACCTTTTTTATCTTCTTAATTTTACTGTCTACCCGTGGTGCTATTGCTCAACCTAACGAGGTTAAATATAACAAGTTAGCCCAGCCTTCAGACTTCAGCCAAAAATCAACTAATGATATTGAGCAGCTATTGGCGCTATATGAGCACGACGCTGACATTGTCGTACAAGATACCGATAACTTACATGCTCTGATGACACGAGCACCATTAGCGCAGCAAGAACTCATTGACCTACTGCACATTATTAGCCAGTCAAGCAACACTACAACCATTATTCCTGCCATTAAAAGTTATCAGCGTGCGGCTCAAAAAGTGCAAGCAAAATTCAATGGCGACGCCAGTCAGCTGACCGATATAGCGCGAGCCAGTGTGGTGGCCAATGACGTTAAAAGCTTATTATCAAGTTACCATCAACTGCGTCAACACACCGAAATAGTGCAATTAAAAAACCGCTTTTCTCGCCCAAAAATGTCAGGCTATCGTGACTTAAATGTATTAGTAAAATTGCCCGCAAGCCAAATGGTGGTTGAAGTACAGTTTCATTTAAATGATATTGCCGACATTAAAAGTGGTCCAGATCATCATATTTATGAGCATATTCAACAGATAGAGTCACAAGCCAAAGCAACCTCTAGACGGTTAAATGATATAGAACAAGCCATGATAGCCAAGCTTCGTCAAGACTCGCACAAGCAATATCATAAAGCGTGGTTAAGTTATAAACGTCAAAGTTTATATAGTTCACAACAACAAGTTGCATAAACACTGATAACTATCCTTATGATGAACAACTCACACCGCCTAGGCCTTTTCTAATCATGACAAGTTTCCACCCTTTTAGCGCTCATATGAGCGCTTTTTTTTTGCCAAATAAGATCCACTACAATCACATCTGCTATACTCGCGCCCATTACGATACGATCTGCTGGACAATGCTATGAATGACATTATCGAACTGCTACAAGAGTTAAGTGAAACTGTACCCGTGCCACTCGAATTGCCCACCTTTGAGCAACTTGTAGAGGTTGAAGAACAGATCTTAATTGGTTTGCCCAACGATCTAAAAGAATTCTTATTGTATGGCAGTGATGTTATTTATGGCACGCTTGAACCCGTTACCGCTGCGGATCCTTACTCGCACACTTATCTACCAGAAGTCGCCTGTTATGCTTGGTCTATTGGATTGCCCCGTGAACAAATTGCCATTTGCCAAATCGGCGATAGCTTTTATTGTATTGATGAAGAAGGCCAAGTGAAGTTTTGGAAAAAAGGCCGATTTAGCGACAAAGTCTGGGAATCATTTTGGCATTGGGCCGAAGATGTGTGGCTTAATCGATAAGCTAATCTGTTAACCTTAAGTTACGGTTAAATAAACAAATAAATAAACACTAATGATGAGAACGATCATGTCGAAAAATACCGGTTTAAATGCGATTGAAATCCAATGTTTGCGTCAGTCTTTAAGCCTAACAACAGAACAAGTTGCTAGCATCACTAAGGCCAGTAATGAAGATGTGATGTCATGGGAGTCTGGTGAGAAAGAAGCGCCTATTCCCGCTCAGAAAAAGTTGTTAGACATCGATGATATTATCGAAATGCAAGTGCTCAATACCTCTGATGGCATTGAAGAGCTATTTAAAAAAGAGCCTAAACGTCGTTTAGCGTTTGTGGTCTATCCAACTCAGGCTCTCTATACCCAATACAATCCTGAATTTTTAAGCTCTTTGCCATTAACTGAACTGTACAATGCAGCAGCTTGGCGTATTAAAAAAGAATGTAAACTCGTACTTGAAGTGGATGTAAGCTTAGTCGCACTCGATGCCGAAGCCTATAAAGCTTATCGTGCTGATAACGGCATGAGCGAAAGCCGAGAAAGCCGCGCTAAATGGGCGGCGACTCAGTTATAAAAACCTCCATTTTACAGTCAATAACTAAAAGGAAGCTTCGGCTTCCTTTTTGATAACGCTTATTTAGCGACATCGGCAAGTGCTACTGTTTTGGCTAGCGCAGCGGCCAAAGCAGGACGTTGCTTTAGTCGATCGCGATAGGCGGACAACTTTGGCGGCAGATGTTGCTCGAATCCCAAAGCCCAACCTAAGGTTTGTGCGAGTAAAATATCGGCAACCATAGGCTCGCTGCCACATACAAACCCAGCCTCTGGTATCCAAGTTTCAGCAACCGCAGCCGCTTGATCAAACTCCCATTTGGCCACAGCAAACATCGCGTCTACGCGCAGTTTTTTTGGTAACGCAAAACGATGCTTACCCATACTCCACAGCGGTTGTTCAAGCTCACTAATCACAAAACTCACCCAGCGTTCGTGAATACCAGACTCTTGAGTACCTAGTTTTGGCAACCATTTACCTTGGCCATACTTTTCCGCTAAATAACGCATAATGGCCGCGGATTCGCTTAACACGAAATCACCCTCTGTGAGTACTGGCATTTTTCCACTAGGGTTAAGGGCTAAAAATGCGTCACCTTTATGTTCGCCATTAGCAAAATCGATAGCATGAAACTGCCATGCAATACCTAACTCTTCTAAAAGCCAAGATACGCGTAGCGCACGACTTTTCTGGGTTCCGTATAACGTAATCATTTAGGTTCCATATAATATAGTGAGGTTAATGAGGATAAAAAAAGCCACATTGCACCATGAGTGAATGTGGCTGTAATTTATCTTATGACGTTGTGATTAGAAGTTCATTGTAACTTTAGTATAAATATAACGGCCTAATGGGTTATGAACGCCCATTGCATAACCATAAAGGTCGGCATCACCGTCACCAATGGCAAATGATGGATCTTCATCAAACACGTTATTAACCCCTACAGATAACTTGACCGTGTCATTGAAACGATATGAACCAGACATGTCCACTAACAACTGGGCATCAACGGTACGGGTTTTATTGAAGTCTTCAAATTCGCCGATATAACTTAAGTTAACGTTGGCAGCAAAGTCATCCATGTTCCAGTTAGTTGTTGCTAACCAACGGTGCTGTGGATACTCATACTCACCAGTGTAATCAACAATATCGCCATCAATTTCTTTTTCAAAGCTGATTAAGTAGCTGTACTCTACACCAAACTTAACCGTACCGTAGCCGTCTAATTCAAGGCCATAATGAGTCGATAAATCCACACCTTGTACTTCTTGTGAACCAATATTGACGAATCCAGATTTAATCACATCAAGCGGACCAAATGTCTGACCTGCTTGCGGTGCATTTCGCAAACAGACCGTACTGTTTTGATCATTACAATTTTCATCATAAAGAACCTGGTTTTGAAGTGAGTCAATCTTGTTATCTTGGAGAATATTGTATATATCAACACCAATATCAAACTGCTGATCTGGGGCCCAAATCATGCCCACATTCCACGTTTCAGACTCTTCAGCTTTAAGGTTAGGGTTTCCAGCGAATATAAAGTTGTAATCCAATAACTCACAATCTACGTTATCAGCTTCACAACGATAGCTATCAATTAAAAAGTCACTCTTCTCAGAAGGGCCTAAGCCGATTTGTGCTAACGATGGGGCACGGAAACCAGTAGACCATGAACCTCGAGCAGTGACCTCGTCACTAATGCCCCATTGGAAAGCGATTTTAGGATTCGTGGTTGAACCAAAGTCACTGTAGCTGTCATAACGACCCGCTAACTGCAACTCAAAGTTATCTGCAACAGGGATAGAGAATTCTACATAGGCAGCATGTTGGTCTCGTGAACCAAACGCAGATATCGCTTCAGTACCAAAAATCAGACCTCGTTGAAACTGCTCATCTGGCACGTCACTGACGCTTTCTTCGCGGTATTCTGCACCGGCAGCCATCATAATATCGCGATCAGCAATCGTAAATGCTTGGCCTGTAATACTGGCGTCATAAGCAGTGATGCTCGACTTACCTTGTCTTACTAGGCTAGTGGTGATGCGATCAATCACCTCTGGCGAGTTGATAGTAGCGCCAAATGGGTTGTAGTTACCGGCATCTATTTCAGCTTGTAAATAATCGGTTCTTACCCAACCCTGTGAACGGTCACCGGTTTGGGTTGACTCACTGCGACCACGTTGCGCTGATACTTCCCAGTCCCAATCGTTTATGACGCCACGAAGGCCGGCAACAATACGCATGGTATCTGATTCGATATCCCAACGACGAGGGCCAGCATCAACCGTACGGTAGCGGCCGATATCGATGTCTTGTCCAAAAGGATTGTTAGGATGAGTACCAGGCACGGTTAAACCTGCATCTTCATCTAATGGCGTTGGTGCTCCGCCAGCCTCAGACGTGTTGTGTTGTACTGACAACTCTAAAAATGCGGTTAAATCTTCACCTAACATATAATCAAACTGGCCAATAGCACCGACACGCTCAGACGTTGGGATCGTTAAGTTGTATGGACCGTAATCAAACAAACAGCTGCCACTTGCTGTCGCATTCTCAGCGGGGCAATCTGGGTCAATCGTTTTAACACCATTGACATAGAAATAACCCGGGAAGCCACGTGATGAACGATAATCTTCACCGCCATAAACTGATTGATTAGCGGTGCCAAAACGGCCCATTTCGTCTGCAGACAAGGTGCCATTGGTAAAGTAATCAAGGATAATTGACGCACTGCCTTTTTCGGCTTTTACGCCCCATACTAAGCTGGCTGTCGTTTCGTCATAACCGGTACCACTGTCATCACCATAACCTAGGTTAAGTTCGATACCTTCAATGTCTTTTCTTAAGACAATATTGACCACACCGGCAATAGCATCAGAACCATAAATAGCTGATGCACCGTCTTTAAGAATATCGATACGCTCAATAGCCGAAACAGGAATATTATTAATATCAACAAACGAATTTGAAATCCCTTCAGCAAACGCACTCGATCCAACACGGCGACCATTAATAAGTACCAGAGTCGCATCAGGGCCTAAGCCACGTAAACTGATTGATGCTCCACCGTTGGCAGTAGAGTCTTGGCTATTTCCACGCGTTGAGAATGCACCAGAACCGTTTGCAGGCATCCGCTCTAGCAATTGTTGTAGGTTGTCAAAACCCATGTTAGCAATATCGTCTTTATTCAAAGATTGTACTGGTGAAGGTCCTTCAATATCGGTGCGTTTGATACGAGAACCGGTCACTTCAATTCGTTCAACCTTTGCATCGGCACCTGCATCAGCAGCTTGTGTAACAAAGGCGATAGGTGCAAGAGATAGTGATACAGCGATAGCGCAAGCGCTGCGTAAAAGGTTAGTTTTTTTCATGATCATCCTTAACGTTAATTTATTGTTTTAAATCCATGACTACTGCAAACTGCGGTAACAACATTACCGCCTACTACTTTGTTGGATTCTAATGTACCTGTTCAAGTTAGGTTAAAACTTAACAAAGTCAACACAAGATAGTAACGTAAATGTAACTAATCACTTAGTCGAGAGTAAATAATGAATAAAAAGTGAATTTAAATGCTTTGATATGGAGATCAGATGAGGGATAAAACACTCGTGAGTGGCCACTTTAATACCAACCTAGCTCGGTACTGGTTATGGTCTACCTACGTAACATTCTGCTTCAACGTTATGGCTATTACATTGTTACTATCATGGTTTCCATTAAGAATTTTAGTGACAAAACGTTACATCACAAATATGAGTGCTCAATTAATCGAGCAGAAACGCATTGTGCGTGCAAACTTACTCACTAATTCTGAACATACTGATAGGGCATTTATTCAAGCGCACATGATGCACATCTTTGGCCTAGATAAACTCAGCGTAAACAAACACAATTGAATCCGCTATAAGAGCTCTAATTAACCTAACAGGTGTTATTGATGCAACGGGATTTAGAGCACAAATACGGGTACGAAAATCATTCCTAAATGGGTTAAAAAAACAACACATCGACCACCCCTAATACGGATGCATTGCTCCTCAACTATCTACAAAAAATGCACGCAAGCTTATTATCGATAAAACAATCATTAACCGTTAAACAATCAAATTAGGTCGTTTTTTATCATGCTTAATCAACAAACTGCATTAGCCCTACAGTGGATGTCTCGTGTTAACACCCTCTTTAAAGCCACAGGACCGGGAATCTTAATGGCCGCTGCCGCGATTGGCGCCTCTCATTTAGTCGCCTCAACCCGAGCGGGAGCCGAGTTTGGTTGGCAGCTTGCGTGGCTGATTTTATTAGTTAATATCGTTAAATATCCTTTCTTCGCCGCAGGCGCTCGCTACACCGCAGCAACGGATGAGAGTTTATTGCACGGCTATTATAAGCAAGGTCGTGGCTATTTAATGCTGTTTACCGGGCTTAACGTTATTGCCGCCATTGCCAGTACGGCGGGGGTATGCATGTTAACGGCAGCAATGCTAACCCAGTTTATTCCGCTATCGATTGATGTATTAGCGCTAATTGTACTGGTCAGCTCATTGGCATTATTGATTTTCGGCCACTACAAACTGCTTGATAAAATGACCAAGATCATCATGTTGGCACTTACTCTAACCACATTAGTCGCCGTAGCATTAGCCTTTAATCGGCATACAGGATTCGGGGCATCAGACGTTGCCGAATCGCCTTGGCAATGGGCTTATGTGGGCTTTTTAGTGGCGATGATGGGCTGGATGCCCGCGCCAATTGAGGTCAGTACTTGGAACTCATTATGGTTAATAGAAAAACGTAAAACCCAAACGGTGACCGCCAAGCAGGCTATTTTTGATTTTAATCTAGGCTATGTCACCACGGCATTACTGGCGATTGTATTTTTAGCCTTAGGCGCATTAGTGATGCACGGCAGCGGTGAACGATTCTCAGATTCTGGCGCGGTATTTGCTTCACAATTGATCACTCTTTACAGCCAAGTGATGGGCAATGAAAGCCGTTATTTGATTGGGATTGTGGCGTTTCTATGTATTTTTAGCACCACAGTGACGGTAATTGATGGTTATAGCCGCACACTCGATATGGGCTGGCGATTGCTGACAAATAACCCTGCTCAACGCTCGCACCTAACGGCAATGATGCTAGCCATCAGCGCCTTAGGGTTATTACTGATTTTATTTTTTAAAGGCGCATTACTGCCTTTACTAGAATTTGTGATGATATTGGCCTTCATGACTACCGTCATTTTTGCCTGGTTAAATTACCGCTTAATGACCAGCAAATCTCTAGATGCTAAACATCGTTATGGCCCGGTAATGGTCGGACTCTCTTGGGTAGGCTTACTGTATTTAACCGGCTTTGCTGGGCTATTTATTTACTGGTATCTAGCTAAATAATCTCACTAAAAGCCTAGAACGCTGCGCTGCTAGTACGCTTCGCGGCTAGAGGCTATAAAATCAACAGCCTAGCAGCGAAGCGATACTAGCAGGGATAGAAATCGATTACCGTTCTAGCAGGATTAATCTGACTAATGAATGATTACCCGTTATAATAGCAATTAGTCAATTGACCTAAACCATTAATGCGCCGCCGCGCCAGAGAACCTTATGATTAACAATGATATTCTTCGCCGTATTCGCTTTGTGTTTGATTATTCAAATGCCAAGATGACTAATATTTTCAGTCAAGCCAATGTAGAAATGTCTTCAGAGCAAATTATAGCGCTGTTGAAAAAAGAGGAAGAAGAAGGTTATCAAGCATGTAATGACACATTAATGTGCCAGTTTTTAGACGGTTTGATCATTAATAACCGTGGCTTAAAGCCTGGAACAGAAGTGCCGACACCGTTAAAGCAATTGACTAATAACCTTATGTTCAAAAAATTACGCGTCGCGCTCGAAATGCGTGAAGAAGATATTATTGCCACATTAGCTTTAGCTGATTTTGCGATGACTAAATCTGAGTTAAGCGCGCTGTTCCGTAACCCTAATCATAAAAACTATAAGCCTTGTGGCGACCAAGTATTAAGAAACTTCGTCAAAGGTTTATCGATCAAACACCGCGGTAAGTAATATATAACTTGATATTGATATAATACCGTATTAATGCGTAGCTTAGGCTGCGCATTTTTGTTTCTGGGGTTTACATTAAAACAACACAATAGTGAGCGATGAATAAAAGTACTTAATAAAAATGTGATTTAACTCACTTAACCGACCACAAAAAAGAACAGACGTGATAATCTACAATTACAAAAAAAGCCCTATTCTAATAACGATCTAACACATTAAGGTTTCCCCATGGACGATAACAAACGCCCCCTCTATCTTCCTTTTGCTGGCCCAGCGATCCTTGAATCACCTCTGCTTAATAAAGGCAGTGCATTTAGTGAAGAAGAACGCGTATTTTTCAACCTTGAAGGCCTCATTCCTTGGGTTATTGAAACCATTGATGAACAAGCTTCACGTGCATACGAACAATTTAAAAGCGTCACCAATGATCTTAATAAGCACATCTATCTGCGCAATATTCAAGATACTAACGAAACCTTATTTTACCGTTTAGTGCGTAATCACATCAGCGAAATGATGCCGATTATTTACACCCCTACGGTGGGTTTAGCCTGCGAGCGTTTTTCTAAAAATTATCGTCGTAACCGCGGATTATTCATTTCATATCCAAATAAAGATCGTATTGATGATATTTTGAATAATTCCACCCGTCAGAAAGTCAAAGTCATTGTGGTCACTGACGGAGAACGTATTCTCGGCTTAGGTGACCAAGGCATTGGTGGCATGGGGATCCCGATCGGTAAATTATCGCTATACACTAGCTGTGGTGGGATCAGTCCAGCATACTGTCTTGCGGTGACCTTAGATGTGGGTACCGATAACCCACATTTACTTGAAGACCCTATGTACATGGGCTGGCGTCATCAACGAATTGGCGGCGAAGAATATACTGAATTTGTTGAAGCCTTTATGCAAGCAGTAAGTCGTCGCTGGCCTGATGCATTGATTCAGTTTGAAGATTTTGCGCAAAAAAATGCTATGCCACTACTTGAGCGTTATAAAGATCAATACTGTAGTTTCAACGATGATATTCAAGGCACTGCTGCTGTTACTGTCGGCTCACTACTGGCCGCTTGTAAAGCCGCTAATAGTAAACTTAGCGAACAACGTATTACCTTCTTAGGTGCAGGTAGTGCAGGTTGCGGAATTGCCGAAGCCATTGTGGCCACAATGGTGTCAGAAGGCATTAGTGAACTACAAGCGCGCTCACAAGTATTTATGGTCGATCGTTGGGGCTTGTTACTCGACAACATGCCTAACTTATTACCCTTCCAACAAAAGCTGACCCAACATTGCGCCACGATTGAAGCGTGGGACAACTATAGTGACAATATTTCGTTACTTGATGTGGTTAATAATGCCAAACCGACAGTATTGATTGGGGTCTCTGGCTCACCAGGCCTGTTTACTGAAGAAATCATTCGAGCAATGCACAGCCATTGTAAACGCCCTATTGTATTCCCATTATCGAATCCAACCAGCCGCGTTGAAGCAACACCAAAAGATATTATGCATTGGACATCAGGCCAGGCATTAGTGGCAACAGGCAGCCCATTTGAACCTGTGGTCATTAATGGTGAAACCTTTGAGATAGCACAGTGTAATAACAGCTTTATCTTCCCAGGTATTGGCTTAGGTGTTTTATCTTGTGGTGCAAGACGCGTGTCCGATGAAATGTTAATGGCATCAAGCCGCGCCTTAGCAGAATGTTCGCCATTAGGTAAAAATGGCATAGGTTCGCTGCTGCCACCTCTAGAAGAGATTCAATCTGTCAGTAAGTATATTGCTTTTGCCGTTGCCAAAGCGGCAATTGATCAAGGTTTAGCCTTACCTTGTACCGATGATTTGCTGCAGCAATCAATTGAAGCTAACTTTTGGGAACCTGAATATCGTCGTTACAAACGTACTTCATTCTAAGAACTGTTAAGTTTCATTGGGCACTTTAGTATTGTAAAGCGCTGATCCTTGATAGAAAAATAACTGATTTAAAAGGTTAATCGTCTTTTAAACCATAAAAAATCCCAACCTAAGTTGGGATTTTTTGTCTCTATCATCACGACGAACTTAGGCAGACATCACTTGTCTAAAGCTGTTTAATAATGGACGATCGGTACGCGCTTTTTTAAGCTTACGTAAACACTCTTTCAGTGATTGCTCAGCTAAGCGTCCAAATACACCATCATATTCGTTATTATTCATCTCTTCTTCAGACTCAGCACTATCAGCAATCTCTTGCGCTGCTCGACTTAATTGCATCCATGCATTGGCAATATAAAAACCATGAAATTCGGCTTTAGTCATCAATTTCTGTGCACTTGCTGGCAAGGCATTCCATCCATTGGTAAATGCGTTCGCTTTGTCATCCATTAACTCTTTAAACAAGCCTTCGTAAGCTTCAAGTAAGGTTTCAGGTAACTTGGCCATGGGTAATACTTTATTAGCAACGTTATACGACACTTGCTTAACCACTTGTTGATACTGTTGATCTACTGCTGTCATTGTTTATCTCTCAATTAAAATCGGCCTCTAAAATACCCAAGCCACTTCAAAATGCTCGTTTCAGACTCCCAAAGGGCAAGCCGAGAAACGACATGTTTCTGCGCAATATACAAGCTAAAAGCTACAAGCGAAAAGCCTAGAGCCTAGGACGCTACGGGGCTAGATCCTATATAATCTTGTTAGCAAGCGGTGACGAGCGATATCAATAGATGTCAAGCCAAGAGCCCAAGTGCTAGACAACTCTATCCGTGATCGCAGCGTTCGCTTGTTATCGTTTCTGAAGCTTTACTAGCAGCGCAGCGACCCTAACAGGACGCAGCCCACCCTAGAACCTAGTCGCTGTAGGCGCCCTATTCCTAGACCCTTGAAATCTGGTCATTTGGGTATACAACATACGTCGCTGCATATTTAACATCACCTGACGTTGCTAAGCTTCCTTCTGCACCACAAGGTAATAATACTGACAGCATACTTAATACGATAATTTGCGTAATTCTTTGCAGTATTTCTATCTCAGTTTATCCCGAGAGGCGTTTTTTACTCGTGAAGATGACTGAATGCAAATTGGATAATATCGCCAGAGAAAATAGCAGAAAAGAGCATGTTGTCACATTATTGATAAGACAAAAATATCATTTAACCTAACTAAAAGGTTATAATTTCATCACAAGACTTTTCCCGCTGAAGTCTGTACGATTCAAGAACAGAAGCTTCATAATAATAAAATTGAGAAATTGTAGCCTTGTCAGTCTTAAAGTTAACTCACATTATTAGTGTCATTATGCTCGTTTTTATCATTGGATTAACCAGCATCGCTTATGCTAATCCGATAGATAATCCCCGTGCCGATGAAATTTACCAGCTATTTGACAGCGGCGGTTTTATTTCTGATAAAGAAAATCGTAAGTTACTCGACGAATATAAAAGTATACTGTCCACCGACGATATTGTTCGGCAAAAACTCTATATTCGCCTTAATTGCTGGAGTTTACCGACTAACACAACCGAGAAAATAAAAGCGGCAGTTAACTACGCTGATGAATACCTGCAGATATACAGTCAGCCAACCCCATCATTAATCGGCATTGACCTGCAATATTGCAAGGCGTGGTATCTGCACGCACAAGGGAAAAATGACAGCTTATTCGCCGACCTTGACGCGGCCATCACCAGCGCTTATCTACTTGAAGATCCGCGTTTAATTGCCGATGGCCGTAGTATTAGAGGTTCAATTCTGTCCTATTTAGGCAATTTTTCTGCGGCACTTGAGGATCTGATCACTGCGCAAAACTTATATGAGTCGCTTAATTTAACTTATTGGGCCAATGTCAATTTAGGTGACCTAGCAAATAGCTATCGCCGCTTTGGCGATGCTCAAACCGCGTTAAAATATCAAATAAAGCTCGAAAAAAATTACCTACAAAATAAACAACGTTATGAAGCCAATCTAACCAATAACCAAATAGCACTATCATTGGAGAAACTTGAACGTTACGAGGAAGCCATTGCGCGCTACCAAAAAACTCACGATTTTTGGTTAACAGAAAATCACCCGATTGCTGCTGCCGATGCATCTATTAGTATTGCTGGCAATTTCATCAACTTAAATAGACTCAACGAAGCCGATGATATTCTCCAACGGGCTCAAAAGTTGATTACACCAGATAATGATAATAGTTATAGCTACATGAATTTATTTATGGCCGAGGTGCATTACCTGCAAAATGATTACGACCAAGCCATAATCAAGATTAATAACGCTGAAAAGGCATTTAACTTTAGTAATAACATCCGTGGACTCAATCAAGCATTACAACTAAAGAGTAAAATATATCAAGCTTCCCAGCAGTGGCAACAAGCCTATGAGGCGCTGGCGTTATTTGTAGAATCTCATTTATCACTCGATAAACAAGTCTTTTCAGAACGTAATGCAGAGATGCAAGCTCGATTTAATACCAACAAAATTCAAACCGAAAATGAATGGCTTATTCAGCGTGATAAAGATAAAGAAGCGCAATTAAATATTATGCAGCGCAATGAGCAGATGCAGATCGTTATCATCATCTTAGTTGCGATTATTTTATTGATTGTGTCAATCTTCGCCTACAAGCAAGTGATAAGGAAACAACTCTTTAGACGCCTAGCACTAACCGATGAGCTCACCAAACTCGCCAATAGACGTGACACATATGCTCAAGGTAATCACTTCTTATCATCATCAAAACAATCGGGAAGACCTTTTTCGATTATTTCTTTTGATGCAGACCATTTTAAAACAGTGAATGACAAATTCGGCCATAACATGGGCGATAAAGTACTGGTAAAACTGGCGTCAATTAGCGCAAGCATGATGCGAGAAACCGATATTGTAGGTCGTGTTGGCGGTGAAGAATTTTTAATTTTATTGCCTAATATTGATAAAGCTAAAGCCATTGAAATTGCCAATCGCCTAGTGCTCACCATCGAAAAATATGATTGGTCTCAAATATCAGCCGGACTGCATCAAACCGTCAGTGCCGGTGTGGCTAGCTATAGTAACGAGGAAGACTTGTCACCCTTGTTACTCAAAGCCGACAAAGCGCTCTATTGTGCCAAAGCTGCTGGGCGAAATTGTGTTAAAGCAGCATAAACGAGTATAATTTTACCGTGTTTACTTAATAATAGTGTTTATGACTGCAACCAACCCAGCTTTAGTGCCAGATATTGGCTCTGCTAGCCACTCAATCAATGAGCCAACACCCGAGCCATGTCCGTTGACAGCGGCCCAGCTTGATGTGCTCAATCGCCAAATAAAGCTATGGGGTAAAGAGCTTGGCTTTGCCCATATTGGCGTCGCAGATATTGACTTAAGCCAACATGAGACAATATTACAAGATTGGTTAGACAAGGGTTATCACGGTGATATGGCTTATATGGCCGCGCACGGAATGATGCGCGCGCGACCCGCTGAACTGCATCCCGGAACCATTAGAGTGATTTGTGCTCGGATGGACTATCTTCCCCCTGATGCGGGTTTTGCCAGTAATTTAACCGACCCCAATCTGGGCTATATTTCTCGCTACGCCGGTGGGCGTGACTATCATAAATTAATCCGTCAACGGCTTAAAAAACTCGGTGATAAAATTAACCAGTATTGCCAACAACTCGACTTTGGCGCGACTGATTTTAGACCCTTTGTGGATTCAGCGCCTATTTTAGAGCGTCCATTAGCCGACAAAGCGGGGCTAGGCTGGACAGGAAAACACTCGTTACTGTTACATCCTGATGCGGGAAGCTGGTTTTTCCTTGGCGAGTTATTAATTAACTTACCGTTACCATTAGACATACCAATCGAAGAAGGCTGCAATACTTGTGTCGCCTGCATAAAGTCATGCCCGACCGATGCCATTGTAGCGCCCTATGTTGTCGATGCTAAGCGGTGTATCTCTTATTTAACGATTGAATTAAAAGGCGCTATCCCAGAAGAGTTTCGCCCACTAATGGGCAATCGTATTTATGGCTGTGATGACTGTCAGCTAGTGTGCCCAGTCAATGCTAAAGCACCACTGACCCAAGAGACAGATTTCCACACTCGCAGCGCCCTTATTCAACCTGATTTACTGACCTTATTTGCTTGGTCTGAAACTTATTTTCTCAGCCAAACAGAAGGCAGTGCGCTGCGCCGAATGGGCCATAAACGTTGGTTACGTAATATCGCGATTGCATTAGGTAACGCCCCTGCTAATCCAGCTATTATTACTGCATTAGAGCAACGTAAACACAGTGAAGAAGTGGATGATATGGTACTTGAACATATTGAATGGGCATTAGGACAACAAATACAAAAAGCGCCACAATCGGCGCTTTCACGTAAAACTCAACGAGTGATCAGATCAATACAAAAGGGTTTACCCAGAGACGCATAAACTAAAAAGCCCCTAAGCATTAGAGTCTAAGGTAAAACCCACTTTAACGGTTACTTGCCAATGAGCAATTAAGCCTTCTTCTAAGTGGCCACGGGTTTCGATAACTTGAAACCAGCGCAAATGTAGTAAACTTTTATTGGCTTCTGCAATCGCATTTTTGACCGCCTCATCTGAACTGATTGGTGATGACCCGACCAGTTCAATCACTTTATAAGTGTGGCTCATGATAACTCCTATTGTCAGCTGAACATCCTTACTTTTATTGTAGTCAATAATGGCCCAACTCACACATTATCGATGAAGGACCAATGAAACCACCGTTACTACACTCAGCGGTCAACAACTGAGCACTGCAACGAAGTCTGCATTAAACCGCTCAGACGACTTCAGTAAAGCGACTATTAATCAGATGGATATCTATCAGGCTTATATCATGCCAATTAAGATAAACGCCTAAGCACTTTAGCCGCTGCAATCATATTCCGCAGCGCTGGCTCAACCTCATCCCAGGTACGGGTTTTTAAACCACAATCAGGATTAACCCATAACTGTTTCACCGGCACCTTTTGCGACGCTTTAGTCATTAAGTCGACCATTTCATCAACGGTTGGAATATTCGGCGAATGAATGTCATACACACCGGGACCAATTTCATTAGGATAATGAAAATCTTCAAAGGCACTCAGTAGCTCCATACGCGAACGTGACGTCTCAATGGTGATGACATCTGCATCCATCGCCGCTATGGCATTAATGGTGTCATTAAACTCGCTGTAACACATGTGTGTATGGATTTGAGTTGCATCTTCAACACCTGCAGCCGATAACTTAAACGCATCCACCGCCCAGGTTAAATAATCTGCCCATTGGCTTTGTTTAATCGGTAAACCTTCACGAAATGCTGGCTCATCAATTTGAATAATGCCAATACCTGCGCTTTCTAAATCGACCACTTCGTCACGTACTGCTAATGCAAGTTGGTTGGCAATATCTTTACGAGGAATATCTTCACGAGCGAACGACCAATGTAAAATGGTCACCGGACCCGTTAGCATGCCTTTAACGGGCTTGTCGGTTAAGCTTTGCGCATAGGTAGCCCAGTCGACCGTCATTGGTTTTGGACGAGACACATCGCCATAAATTAACGGTGGCTTAACGCAACGAGAACCATAACTTTGCACCCAACCAAATTGAGTAAACCCAACACCGTCTAATTGTTCACCAAAATACTCCACCATGTCATTACGCTCAGCTTCGCCGTGGACTAGCACGTCGAGACCCAATTTAAGTTGACGAGAAATGGTGTCTTGAGTAACTTGCTCAAGCTGTGATCGGTAATCATTGTCATTGATTTCGCCTTTACGCCAGCGACTGCGTAACCCCCGAATGGCTGGCGTTTGCGGAAATGAACCTATGGTGGTTGTGGGTAATAATGGCAGCGCTAACTTTTGTTGTTGGGCAATGATACGGCGGGCAAATGGACTGTCACGTTCAAAATCATCAGCGGTTAACTGCGACACACGTTCAACAACCTGTTGATTAGCTGCTGCAGCTTTTGCCAAGCGGCGTTGCTGGCAACGATCAATAATCGCTTGGCTAGTTGCTGAACCTTGCCCAACGATTAATTGATAAATTTCGTTAAGTTCAAATAATTTTTGTTTCGCAAAAGCTAATTGGCCAAGTAATGGCGTAATTAATTGGCTTTCAACCTCGACATCCACAGGACAATGCAACAATGAACATGAAGGTGCAATCCACAAACGATCGCCTAACCTGGTCGCTAATTCGGTCACTTTATCAGCAATCAAATCAACATCAGCAGCCCACACATTGCGACCATTAACCACCCCAACAGAAAGTACCTGTTGGCTAAAAAGCGCATTAACAAACACATCAAGCTGTTCTGGCGCGGTGACTAAATCAAGATGTAGCCCCTCAACCGGTAATGCACTCACCAATGCTTGATGATGGGCAATAGAACCGTAATAACTGGCGAGTAAAATATTTAGAGATGCTGGCTTTTGTTGCGCTAACGTTTGATAACTTTGACGAATAGCTTGCTGCCACTCATCGGTTAAGTCTACCGCTAATACCGGTTCATCAAATTGCACCCAACTCACACCTTGGGCTGCAAAACGAGACAAAATTTGCTGATAAGCAACTAGTAACGGTGGTAATAACACCAACTTATTAAACTCAGTGAGGCTTTTAGATAAGTATAAATATGTCACTGGACCGAGCAGCACAGGTTTTGCTTGATGACCTAATTGCTGCGCTTCTGTAACATCATCAAACAGTTGGTCGTAGGCTATTTCGAACGCTTGATCAGCGCTCAATTCTGGCACTTGATAATGGTAGTTAGTATTAAAAAACTTGGTCATTTCTGCCGCACACGCATGTTGGCCGGTTTGCGAACGGCCACGAGCCACGCGAAATAAGGTGTCAATATCGACAGGGGCTTGGCTGCCATCAGCTTGAGTGGCCCGATGACGAGCGGGGATCACATTTAAAGTCGCACTCAGGGTTAACACTTGGTCATAATAAGCAAAATCCCCTATAGGCAGTAATTCAACACCTGCATCTGCTTGCCACTGCCAATGGGTGCGTTTTAATTCACAGGCAACGTTTTTCAACTCCGTTAATGTGGCTTCACTGCGCCAATAGCGCTCTAAAGCAAACTTCAATTCACGCTGACGTCCTATGCGGGGAAATCCTAAACTTGAAATTTTCATACTGTTTACCTTTTCATGGAGCAAAAATTTATCGCCATTTATGCGTAAAATTCACGCAGGCGTCTGGACGTCTAGAAGTTTATTGTGTTACTCTACTGTCAAGCAATCGAATTGATTTCATCAAATAGTTGAGCAAGATTCATGTGGAGAGAAAATGATAGAGCTTAGACACCTTCGTACCTTGATGGCGTTAAAGGAAAGTGGCAGTTTAGCGGGGGCGGCTAAAAAACGATTTGTCACCCAGTCGGCGCTTTCTCATCAAATAAAAGAGTTAGAGACACGGATTAACTCAAGTATTTTTGTTCGTAAGAGTAAGCCGTTAACCTTTACTCATGAAGGCTCGCGTCTGCTGAATTTAGCAGAAGAAATCTTACCGAAAGTGATTGCAACCGAGTCGGATCTTAAACGCGGTTTAGAGGGTGAAAGCCAACAGCTTAAGCTCGGCATTGAATGCCACAGTTGTTTTCGTTGGTTAATGCCCGTTATTGAGCAATTTAAGCAACATGCGCCAGCGGCTCAAATTGATATTTCAAGTCGTCACTTATTTGATTCACTCAATGCATTGCAAACGGGGAGTTTAGACATAGTGCTAACCTCAGATCCAGTGCCGGGACACTGTGTCGCTTACCAGCATCTATTTGATTTTGAAGTTAAATTAATTGTAGCCAGTGATAACACATTAGCGGCACAAGCGTTTGTAACGCCAGCCCAATTGGCAAAGCAAACCTTAATTAGTTACCCCGTGCCGTTAGCGCGTTTAGATATATACAAACACTTTTTAGAGCCCGCTGGTATTGAACCTGGCGAGCAAAAGCAGTGTGATTTAACCTCAATGTTATTGCAGCGTGTTGCCTGTAATGACGGCATAGCAACCCTGCCAACTTGGTCTATCAGAGAAAGTCAGGGGCTGAATCTTACTGCGGTTAAATTAGGGGCAGAAGGACTAAAGCGTCCATTGTTTGGTGCTTATCGCCGCGATGCCACTAATGCAAATTTAATCCAAAAGTGGCTCGAACTTGTAGCAAATGAAGGCATAATACTACAACGGGTTGATCAGTAATTGTCGTTTAGATAACACGCGTCGAAGCACAAGTCCTGGAGAATCAGGGTTTTGTGTTTGGCGTAAGTTATGGGCAATTAAAAATTCATCGCGTAAATCATCATCCAAACCTAATGATTCAAATGCTTCAAGTGATAACTGTTGTTGTTGCTTATCAATCAGTGATTTTATTACTGTCAATGATACGGGCCGAGATAACTCAGCATTTAAATAAGCAAAAGCCGTTAGCGCAATCACCTGACCAAACACACTAAATAGTGCTAATGTTTGCATTTCATCCGCATCAATTTTAGTACCAACACCGATTTTATTATCTTCACGTAACTGTACTATACAATCCATCGCGATCATTTCATTTAAGGCCCAATAGCCTTGGGCTAATTTTTTGTACGGTTCTAAAAGCTCATCAAGCCGTTCTTTAAGATAAAACGAAAACGCATAACGATAGATGTTCACTTGGCCTAAACGGATTAAGGCATCCTTGACACTTCGGCTTTTGGTCGATATCACCCCTGCTGTTTGTGCGGTATTACTGCGCAACAACAAATGGGCTGCCAACGCAGGGTCGGCAGACACTGTGTCGATAACAACTCTAATATCAGCTTCGTTAATCAAGGCTTTTTTTAATGGAAGTAATATGCCACGACGACCAATGACCTGTTCTTCATTGCCAATAATAGCTTGAACTTGAGTAAAAACTTGTTGCTCAAGATTAGTCATATCTATCAATTACCTTTTAAAGAATAAACACGCTATAAATTAATTTAACGATGTATTAAAACGAAAGCCAGTAATAGTTTACTGGCTTTTATGGGTAACTATTTATTAAGCCAAATCATCTAGAAACGATAACCCGCAGTCAGTCTAATTGAGCGACCCGTACCAGAATAATAACCACTGCCAAACGCAGAGTAATAACCAGTACCAACATAGTCTTCATCAAGTAAGTTATCAACACGTAAACTGCCATTCCAACCAGCATGAGCATAGTTTAATGCAAGGTTGGTTAGCACGTAGTGGTCTAACTTATCACCGATATTACTGTTATCGCCTTCCATATAGCGCTCACCCGTATAAACACCTTCAACAAATGCTTGCCAATGATCGGCAAAGTCATAGCTCATGTAAGCCTTACCCGAATGCTTAGCCACCCAAGATAACGCTTTGCCGTCGTTTTCACCTTGAGTGAACTCTGCATCAATATAGTCGTACGAAGCACCTAGCAGCCAGTCATTTGATAACTGCACATCATAAGCCGTACTCACCCCAAAGCGGCGAGATTGATCCGCATTAACGTTAGCACCAAAACCATTCACCCCACCAGGTCCATCAGTACGGCTGGCATCCAAAACAATCTCATTTTCTAACTCAAGTTGATACGCATTGATTTTTAATGTTTGAGTGGCGGTGGTATAATCCCAACCCGCTTCGTAAGAGCGGCCTGTTTGTGGGTCTAAGCCTATTGTGGTCACGGGTGTATAAGCTTGTTCGTCAACTTTTGCAAAGCGGAAGTTATCATTTGCACGTACATAAAAACGATTTTCACTGCTTGGGCGATAATTAAACCCTAACTCAAAGGCATGGGCGTCGTTATCGACTTCAATACGGTTAGGATAAAGTATTTGGTCGTATAAATCGTCAGTCACTTCTGAATAACGCCCCCCGACGACATAGGATAATGTCGTGGTAATAGGTACCGATGCTTGCACATAGGCACTAGTTTGTTGCTGTTTATTATTACGTTGGGTATAAAGCAAATCAAAATCGGCTTCACCTTTACTGACATCAATACCCGCAACAAAATTTAAATCACCGCGATCTAAATGATAATTGGCAGTCGCTTTAGGTGAAAAACTCAATAAGTCACGTTCAATCCGCCCTGCACCACCAAATAACATGCTGGTCGTTAACGAGTCTGAATAGGTTAAATCCGCACCTAAGGCCCAAATGTTATTTAGCTGGTATTGGTATCCGCTACGCAGTGCGGTAGTCATTTCATGACTGAAATCGCCTGCAGAAAAAGATCCAACTTGACGGGGGTCTGCTTCATACTGAGCTAACGTTAATGCACCCGGTGCTTGAAGGTCATTATCAAAGTAATTAACTTCAACAAAAAAGTCTTCGTTAGCGGTTTGATACTGCAAACGACCTAAAATAGAGCTGGTTTCATTATCATTATTATCACGGTAATTGTCGCTTTTGTTATAGCTTGCGGCTAAAAAGTAACGCCATGCGTCGTTAATGGAACCTGAAATATCGCCTTTAGCTTCATAGGTATCAAAACTGCCGCCACTGACTTGTAAGCCACCACTGGTTTCTGTTGGTGCCTTAGTAATGATGTTGATAACGCCGCCAACCGCTTGGTCACCATACAACACCCCTGCACTACCGGATAAAATCTCAACCCGCTCAACTAAGTTAAGCGGAATGGATTCAATACTCGGCGCAGCAATATCAATATTATTCAATCTGCGTCCATCAACTAAAATCAGCGTGTTGTTGGCCGCTTGTGATGCAGAAAATCCGCGCATAGAAAATACGCTACCCGAATTATTATCCGACACCTGAATGCCAGACTGTCCACGTAATAAATCGGTTAAATTGGTGACTCCGCTCATTTGAATATCGGCGGCATCAATAACATTGACGTTGGCCGCAATGTTTAGTGGATTGGCAAGATTACGCCCAATGACCACAATGGTTTCATCCATGCTGATAGCTGAAGACCCGGGGGATGTATCGGTTGACTCTGCCGCAATAGCATTAACCGTTGCCACACTGAAGACAGCACTTAATAGCAGTGCAATTTTTGTTGGTTTAGTACCCATTTACCTTTAACTCCTGAAAGGAAAAATGGGGCAATAGCGCCGTAATATAGATAACCACTGTCGCCCTAATCTCCTGAAAAAAATCGTCAGAATAAGTCAACAAGCAGTATCACATCACATTTCGAGATCTGCCCACCGAAATCATCGAAATCACCTTTAAGGCCGGTCTCCGGACTGAGGTTGTGGCGTTATACCTATGGCATAACCCGCGCGAGTCTAGATGATTAACGCAACCCTGTTGCGCACCTGACTCTCACCAATCACCGTTGCGGGGGCAGTACCAGATTTACACTGGTTTCCCGATTATCTTGCTTTGGTCTATCGATCCACTGCAAGCACCGTAAAGATTGACTAACTAATCTCAACCCGGGCTAATAAGCCGAGTTGAGGTTAACGCTTGAAATAACGTGAGTTGAGGTTCAACCCATCATTAAAAATATCTGTTTCGTTATGCCAGCATTAGCATTTAGTACCATAGTACCGTTTAATTATTGCTGACATCATAAAATAATAACGCAGAGATTATAACGGATCTAAAGGTGAACTTGATACCAACAAAAGAGTAACCTGCAGATTATTCAGCATGTAGAACAGTCAACTTGTTGGTTAGTGGCACCTAAGAGGGTTATCAACCACATGACGCCGCGCTAGGATTCGACGCTAGGGATACGTCATGAAGTCACGATAATTATCGATAGTGATAGGAGTCGTTTCGGTAGTAAACACGTCTGTTCGAATAGATTTATGGATTAGGTAGACATTTTCGTCATCACTTATTACAGAAAAATAGCCCATTTCGCCTTGTGGACGGCTGATATAGGACACATCTTCCACTGCTGAAGTGTCATGAATATTAGGCATACTGGTGCAGCCTAATAAACCATGTACCGCTTCGAGCCCGTCAACTTCAGAACTGCCAAGCTGTTGATAAACAATTTCCCCTTGGCAATGTTGTTGATAAGTCGCCGCCATTGAATCTAAAAAGCGTTCCGGCTCAACATCATTGGCTAACCCTTTGAACCCCTGCATGCAGACTAAACTAGACCAGTCATTTAATGACTCATGGGTTGGAATAAACTCAGCCATCGTCATGTCGCCACGTTTATCACTGAATGCAAGTTTCCAATCTAATGGCGGTAAAAAGCCGAACTTTGCAGACAAGGTTATGAGTTTCTGGACATCATCAGACATCACCATAACACCTGATGACTTATCAACGTCGCCAAATGCCATCTGTGCTGGAGGGGTAGCAGATGCACTACTGGGGAACAGGAACATTATTCCTAAACACCCCGAGCAGCCTATAATTGCAGCAATCTTGTTCATCCAAATGAATCCTTATTTGGTCAAGATAGAGATAAGTTGATCAAAAATCATGCTAATTTAGTACGTCCTATCCTGAACATACAAAAATTGAAACTTATCTATAACCTATACATAGTGGGTAAAATATTAGTTAAGCTCGTCTTCGTCTTCATCTTCATCTTCAGCATCGAACAGCTCTTCTTCGTCGATGGCCGATTCAGCAGCAATAGCAGCCGCTAAGCTTTTAGCTTTAAGGTGCTTCTCAGTTTTACGCTGGTTACGATCAGCTTGCTTAGATAAAAAACCTTGCAGTGCTTGCTCGCCCCATACAATGGCTTCTGCTTCTGATGCAAAACCATCTTGGCTTTTTGATACTATGGTTTTAGTCGATGTCATACGACGAGTGATTTCAGTTTTCCAGGTGTTTTCAATTTGAATAACACGTAAAGCATACTTTTTGCTATCGCTCATAATCTATTCTTTCCTACTTAAGGTATCACAGGCTAAAACCCATGAAATTTCAGCCGCGCAGTGTACTCGAAACACACGAGTTTGGGCAGCTATTTAATGGTTATTTTTGCAGCTTATTTGAAAAACTAACCCAATGGCAAGCTTAATACTGCCAGCGGAAAAACAATGATGGTTAAAATCACGCTGTGGCGCCATTATTGTTTCACTAATTGGTTGGAGCCAACAATCATCATTTCACATTTATGGCAGTCAAAAATCAATTTCAATTTATCTTTACCTACCTCTAAAAACATAGGATCCGCTTTAATACCTTCAACTTCTTTCGGGCATAAATTAAAACTGTAACGCAGACAATGTTTAGTGACCATTAACGGAGCATCATGCAAAACGTTATTTTTCTCATAGGTGTCTTCAATTTGAATCACCCCATGTTGATGGTAAAAAGATTTCGCTTTTTCATTCGCCACATTAGATAAAAAGCTCAGTGCTTTTTGCGGGAAACGTGCTGTTTTATCATGCACCCAGCGCTCTGGTCGTTGGTAACTGGCAACTCTTGCCGTCATTAATGCACTAACGGCATCGCGGCGTAACTCATTAACAACCGAGACGGGTAAAAACCACATCTGCTGCGTGAGTAAATTAACCTTGTTCAATACAAAGTCACTGCTGCCAAGTTTACTGAATTGTTTTTTCAGATTTTCGGCGGTCTTGACTTGGTCATTAGCGGGGGCTTTATCGCACGCTAACATGACTGTCGCACTGATATTATGCCGATCTGTAATCGTTAATCCCACCCCGTCATCGGTATCAAAAAATTGCATATCGACAGTCATTTTACGGCTAGCAGAATCTTTGTTAAGGCTAGCTTCGAACTTATGGTCAAAGTTACGGAACATCATCACCCCAATTTTAAGATCTTTGGGTACCTCGGTTAAATGCAAGACATTCCCCTCAGCACGGTTGATGCGCACGCCAGAGAGTTTATCGTCAGACAAACGCTGTGTTTCGTAGTGTTCAACAAAAAAACAGAGGCCATCACCATTATTAAAGTGAATGTCTTTGCCACTTTCACGGGTATCGATTTTAATAAAGTCTTTACCTACTTCGGTGATACGGCCCACTTTTTCACCAATGAACTTAGGCGAACTAAAATGCTCAATGGCCTCAGTACGTTCATTAACAAAATAATCCGTTTTACCGCGGTTAAAACTTTTATCAGGATCTGGGATAAAGTTAAACGTGCAACGACCATGAGAAATTGATTCTAAATCATCACGTTTAGCCATAATCGCATCAAGTTGCTGGCGATAATGAGCGGTGATATTTTTAAGGTAAGTAATATCTTTTAAGCGGCCTTCAATTTTAAACGAACTAATACCAGCATCAATTAACGCTTCTAAATTATCGGTCTGGTTATTGTCTTTTAATGATAATAAGTGCTGATTTTCAGCTAAGACGTCACCTTCGCGAGTGGTCAAATTGCACGGTAACCGACACATCTGTGAACATTCACCGCGATTAGCACTGCGATTAGAATACGCATGGCTCAAATTACATAAACCGCTATAACTGACACATAATGCGCCGTGAATAAAGAACTCTAACTTCATTTTTGTGCTAGCAGCAATATCGCGAATTTGTGGGATATTGAGCTCACGGGCTAATACGACTTGCGAAAAACCAACTTGCTCTAAAAAGACCGTTTTTTCAGGGCTGCGGTTATCCGTTTGCGTACTGGCATGCAACGCAATAGGCGGCAGATCAAATTGTAAAACACCCATGTCTTGAACAATCAAGGCATCAACCCCCGCTTCATAAAGCCGCCAAATAAGCTTTTGGGCTTTATCAAGTTCGTCATCCATTAAAATGGTATTTAACGCCACAAAAACCTGAGCATGATAACGATGAGCAAATTCTGCCAAACGAGCAATGTCTTCAACACTGTTACCAGCATTATGGCGCGCGCCAAAGGCAGGACCACCAATATAAACCGCATCAGCACCATGGCGAATAGCCTCAATGCCGTAATCAGCATTTTTAGCAGGCGCTAATAGTTCTAATCGACGTTTTACGGGTGCCTCAGGTGTAAACAATTCTACAGTAACCATAATGTTAACTAAATTTCGCATTAATTCGGATAAAAAAAGTGCGCCAGCATACTAATATTGTCGCATTGACATAAGTATGTTGACGCATTCAAATAGCGGTATACTTTAGCAAACTTTACATAAAGTTATACATGAATTCGTTGTTATCAACGCCTAAAATGGCTGCAACGCTAGGCTTATAAAAACAGATCTTGGATATTTTTAAAGTCAGTTTTACCTTCAGCAATTTCTTGTGGGTTTAAACCAGACACTTCATGTGGGAACACTAACCAATCTTCAGATGAATGAATAAAATAATCTGGCTTTAGATCGACTTTAGTGTTTTTGGGTTTGTAGTAAGGACATGCTATACGAATATCGGTTGGCATGTTCAAACGCATAAATTTTCTTAATTTACCAATAAGCGCATCAACACTGCGCCCCGAGTCAAATACGTCATCAACAATCAACAAACCGTCGCTAGCATTGGCATTTTCGATAATGTAATGCAAACCGTGCACTTTAATATTTTTATCTTGTTTGTCAGTGCCAATACCATAATAAGACGAGGTTCTAACTGCAATATGGTCTGTTTCGATTTTCTTAAAATCAAAATACTCTTGAACGGCAATACCGATAGGTGCTCCACCGCGCCAAATACCCACGATAAACTGTGGTCGAAAGCCACTGTCATATACTTGTGCAGCGAGTCTAAATGAATCTTCCAAAAGTTGTTGCGCACTAACAAAGAGTTTATCTGTCATTGGTTAAAGCCCCAGTTATTTTATTGCGGCGAATTTTATATCAAATAAGCTTTTCTTGCCTGCAAGAAAAGGAATTAATTGATCAAAAGCAATAAAAAAATCAAAACGTTCGCCACATCGCCATTATCTCAAGCGCCACTAGTAGCGTCAACCGATCCTAATGTGAACAATAATCCACCTCATTAACAAGTATCCTTTATCAATACAATATAGAGTAGGCGTTAAGTTTGCTATCTCAAGCTTGAAGGCAAAGTTCAAGGTCAATACCTGGGTCGTAATGACAATAAAATCTACTTGTCATTAAAAACGACTATGGCATAGTGGGCTGCCATGAAAAGCAGATTTTATCGCCAATTCAGGACCCATACGCCACTATGCTAGTCAATAAAACCTTACACCATGCCTATGGAACTGAACAGGCAAGCACCACAGACAACAACGAACTCAAGGTGCCTAAAAGTGACAACCCGCTCATATGGCCTGTGCTGAGTTTGTTGCAATCAACCAACCAAAGTTGGAAAGTACATCATTTGGCGAGCGAGTTACAAGCCAAAGGATTAATGCATAATCTTGACCCTTTACCCGAAAAAGACCTCTTTAAACGCAACTTTCTACTGATGAACGCCTTATATGAATTACAAGACATATTAATCCCCAAACAGTGGTTACAAGTAAAGGCAATGGAGATCCAAATATTTAGGATTATTCCGGCCAATGCTGATGTGCAACATATTTGCGATGGTGCATTACGCGATTATTATCTCGATTGGGCCAATTATGATGCCAGCGTTAACGTTATACAAGAAATGCTGGAGTCATTCTGGTCAAGTTATCAGGAGTATATTGGCGTCAACACCCAGTTAATGCACCAAGGTCATGCCTTGACAGTATTTGAACTTGATGACACTGCCACCGATAAAGACATTCGCAAACAATGGCGCAAACTCGCGCTTAAATGGCACCCCGACCGCGAACAAGGTAATGCCGAACGTTTCCGTGAAGTATGCGAAGCATGGCAAACCCTAAGAAATTAAGCGTAGGCTGCCAATAATTTACAGGCTCAATATCTTGGTCGAACACTCATAGACCATGATAGCGATTGTCCACAGAACTCTGCATGACTAACTGTGCTTTAGTTATTTAGCGATGCGCATTAGCCATTTAATCGTTAGCTATTTACAGCCATCAATAAACAGGCTTTGGTTAATTATCCAGATTAACCTTCTATATCGCATCATCTAGATTGAACAACTCAATGCCACTTTATGATGACATTCCTTAATAATCATTAAGTTCACTTCAATATCTTGCCTTAATTCAGAGGTTAACCTCATAAAGCACGCACGGATCACGAAATTAACGCCTTTTTAATTGATGATTTAAGCCATAATTCAGCTTAGAAACTTACCCTAATTAGCTCGAGCAGATTAATCTAATCCTATTGATTACTCGCTAATAACATTGATCTGAGGTTTTACATGATTAAATATTTCGCCGTTGCATTGACGCTCATAGCAGCCTCATTTAGCACATTTGCTGCGCCATTTGTTGCAGGCAAGCATTACACTCAAATTTCCAATAATATGGTTACTAGTACGCCAAAAATCACTGAGTTTTTTTCATTTTACTGCCATAACTGCTTCAATATGGAAACTCAGTATCTTGCTGAGATTAAAGCAGGATTAGATGAAGAGGTCACCTTCGATACTAAGCATGTTGACTTTATGAACAGCGATTTAGGCACTGAAGTGATGCGATCACTGGCTGTTATTCATGAGGTTGGTCAAGCAGAAAAGCTCAACCACGCAATGTTTACGGCTATCCAAGGTGATAAAGGCGCCAATGGGCATGATCACAATGCTCAAGGCCACCAGCATGAATCACAAATAAACAGCCGTGAAGACATTAAAAAAATCTTCAGCCAATTTGGTGTCGATGCCGCAACCTATGACACATTGGCCGACAGCAGTACTACCGATAAAGCATTGGCTTTATGGCGTCAGCAACAAACGTTATATAACGTCAGTAGCGTACCCGCATTTATCGTTAATGATAAATACGCTATCAATATGAATGAAATTAGCACTTTAGATGAACTAATTGAGTTGATGAACTATTTAGCCACCTCAAAATAACGGCCGCATCTTGATGAGTAATCAACACTAATGAAAAAAATGGCTATCAATTGATAGCCATTTTTTTCGATTTATCCCATCTGTAATTCAGAGATAAGAACCTATACTCAAACGACCTCGAAATGCAGGATTACGCATGTGCAGACTGCTAAGTTCTAGGGCGGACTCCGTCCTGCTAGGGTCGCTACGCTTCTAGATCCTAGGACCTAAGACCTAGCACCTAGAAGGAGCGAAGCACCGCCCTCTGGCGAGCTTGCGAGTTCCTAGCAGCGCAGCCCTCTAGGCTCTTCCTACGGGAGCGCTGAAACGAGCATGTTGAAGTGGCTTGAGAGGATATAACCAGATCATCAGAACCAGACCACGCTCTCTAATCAAAAAAATCACGTAAATGCAGTAGTCCAAGTAACGCATGTACGAGTAATAAGCCAGCAAAACAGTTTGCAAATAAACTATGGTAATAGCGTAAACTCAGTGCATATTCACCACCTTGAGCCAACCACCACCCCACACCTGTGACAGATACCAACAGCAATAACAATAAACATATCCCGGCAATCACACTCAATAAGCCTTTACCGCCAGATAGCGGTAATTGCCCTTTAGACAAGCCCAGTAGGTCTTGCTGACATTGACGCCAGTCGCCCACTATCCAAGGGTAAAACTGACGCCATTGACCTTGCCTACAGACATCAAAAGCAAAAGCTACGGCTAACAAAGCACAACACAAACCACCATAGACATGCCAGCTATTCCAACCACTGCTATTAGGCTGCAAACGCCGCCCCATTAATATCCACGGGCTAGTGGCAATAAGCAAAACGCTCAACACCCCTGTTACGGCGTGCAATTTAGTGGCTATCGCATCGCACCACTGCGATGCTGTCATCGCTGGCTTCATCAATTATGCCTCAATGATCTGCTGAGCAAATTCATCAACTTTATGCCAGTCGGTAAACTCTACCTTGGTATTAGGATCGGTAGGGCCTTTGGTTATCCACATAATAAACCGAATAATATTTCGGTCCATCACACCGTAGCCTTGGTAGTCTAAATTACCACCAAACACTTGTAATAATGTTGGTTGCCAAACACTTTGCTGTAAAAATTGCTGCATATAGCTATTAGTTTGCGGGGTGTTTTTTTGCGGTTTACGCGCCACTAAGCTAACCGAAAAAAAACCACTGGGTTTGTTTTCTAATTCCGTACGATGAGCTTCAATAAATTGATACAACGCTGGACGATGTTTGCCATGACGAATACTGGCACCGATGAACACTTTATCAAACAGGGCTAAATCGGGAGCATCTGCTAAAGATGCCACCGTGACCTGCTGATCTTGCGCAGCTAGCTGACGTTGTAAATACTCACATATTTTTTGAGTGTAACCATGGACACTTGAATGGATCAGTAAAATCTGACTCATGCTGACCTTCATTGAAATCATTTAAAGTAATTCAATATTTTAGTCCACTAGTGCCAAAATTTACATGAAATAGATCACGTCATCATGATCCACAATAGCGGCAATGTGAAATACTGCGCAAAAAACGCCCTAGAAAAGGATCTAGGGCATCTGGATTTTTAAAAACATTTATAGCGACTGTAAAAATGCGATAACTTGAACTCGCTCAGTTTGGGTTAATGCCATAAAGTCTTGCTTAGATGTTTTGGCTTCACCGTCATGCCATAAAATAGCTTCTTCCAAGGTTGCCGCACGTCCGTCATGTAAAAAACCAGCTTGTGGGTTAACGGTTTGCGTAAGCCCTATTCCCCATAACGGTCGTGTGCGCCACTCATTGCCATCGGCTAAAAAGTCTGGACGACCGTCAGCTAAGCCCTCACCCATATCGTGTAATAACATGTCACTAAATGGATAAATAGTCTGGCCTTTTAAACTGTCGCTCATCGGAATTCCGCCAATATCACCCGACGTTTTGGTCACAAATGATGGGGTATGACAACTACTACAATTGAGCTGTTCAAATAATCGAGCGCCTTGACGAACATCGCTATCGTCTACATTACGTCTACCGGGTACCGCTAACGTTTCAGCATAAAAGACCACAGAGTCACTGAATTCTGCGCTAGCCTCTGGCGCACCATCAACATCTTCACCAGTATCGACAAATCCTGTGCGGGTTAAATATGAATCATGTAAACTCGTGCCGACAATGCTTTCATCGGGAAATAACGGGTTAGTAATACCAATATCACCACGCAAAGCGCCTAACGATTGTACTCGGACACTTGGCGTGTTGGCTTTCCAACCAAAGCGACCTAAAGAAACAGGTGTACTATCGCCATTTTGTGCTTTTACGGCATCAAATACCCAGTTAGCTCGACCAGAAATCTCATCGCTATTACTGTCATCGGCATCAACGTTGGCCAAAATGCTTGCTTCAGGTATAGCTTCTAATAAACCTAAACCGAACACAGGCATGCTATTACGCCAACCCATCAACACATCATCTTGAAGTAAATTAGACGTCACATTCGCACTTTGCTTGGTTTCACCTGGCGCGTCATAAGGATTCTCCACTTCAAAAATAGGCTTTTTCAGGCTAACCGTTTCACCGTCCGAATAGACCTCATCATGACGTTCATAAGACAAATACACGTCAGCTTGGCCAACAAACGAATTGTCTTGCCAATCAGCACGCGCTTTTAATACCCCACGATGAAATAGTTGATCACCAAAATCAGGCACTTTAATTGGCGCACAATAATTATTATCTGCCGTACCTTCAATACAAGGTTCTGCTGAAGCTTTGCTAATACGCAAGAAAATTCCATCAGCAGAGCTTAACTTAATGCGCGTTTCAGTTGCCGCGACAAATGGTGTTGAATTTCGGCCATCTCGTTGATGACAAGAATTACAGTCTGCGTTATTGAATACTGGGCCTAAACCATCAAGTTCAGGATGTTGTTCATTCGGTGCGGTAGTAAATGACACTTCAAAATTGGCATCACCTTCTAAATGTAACTCGAGTTCATCGTCAGTTAAATTAACTGATGGTGTCGAAAAACCATGGCCAGAACTATTGGCATCAAACGTAGTGGTATCACCGCCTAAGGCAATAACAGAGGTGTAGCTAGGATAAGTCGTAACGGGGTCCACTGGCTCAGAGATAACTTCATCGCCACTGCCACCACAAGCACTTAGGCTAAGCCCCAGTAATGCTACAAACCAATATGGTTGTCTTAATAATTTGTTCATCTTTGTCTCACACATTCACACTAAAATTGAGTTTATTTGGCAGTAATGCGACCTTGTTATGAGTTGATTCTCTATTTTTTGGTCACACTTACCCTCCCAATAAGGTCGTTCCATGGCCTTATTGAGGCGGTAACAGCTAAATTATGAGTTCCAATCAGATAATAAAGGCAGCACATCTGACTGCAGCGTCGCTTGTAACTTTGTTAATGCATCCACAGCGACCTGGGTTCTAGCACGGCCATCATCATCTAGAATCGCTTGGCGGAAAGGCATGCTAGTGCTACCCGAAATGGCTTGAATTTTTAAAATGGCATCATCAATTTCGCTGGCGACACGCGTAGCTAAAGTCGCATCAGCTGCTGTCACAAAATCAATTAAACCTTGCTTATCGGCACCACCCGTAAACTCACCTTGATAAACGTTACGTACACCAATGATGTTATTTGAAAAGTCGGTTAGTGAGTTCCACGAATACTGCGACTCCACCTTAGAAGTGTCTGCCGTGGTTAATGACTCTCCGAATGGATCGGCAATTTTACCGTTACCCACTTCATCAACAATACCAATCATGCCGTTGATCAATTCTTCAATAACAGCTAATTGTGATGAGTAAATAGTGTTAGTTGCATCGCCAGGGGTTTTAAGTAAATCGGCATAAGGTATAGCAGTAGCACCTTCAGCGTTATAGTTCACTTGCCACGCATCATCTAACAGCGCGGTATAATCACGAAACACTTCCGCTAACGCTATTAAATATTCACGTTCACTGGTGGTAAGGTTAGCAATAAGCTTGGTATTGCTGTCAACGCCATTGCCAAATAACAAGTATTCCATGGTGTGAAAACCTTGAACGTCATCATTCCAAGCTTTAATAGTTTCGGCATCAAAACCACTGTTACTATCTAACTGAGTCTGTAAATCGGTGGTGTTTAATGGCCAGCTGTCTAAATGCGGATCGATACTTAATGAATCTACCGGACCAAAAATATGCGACTCACCTTGCTCCCAAGGTTCACGAGCTGATTTCCACGCATTCTGTGCCGCTACTAAATCGGCTTGAGTAGTAGAAGCACTTAGCAATGCTTGTGTTGCCAATAATAAAGCATCACCTTTAGCGGCTAAATTTGCATAACCGGCCACAATGACATCATCGGTTAAATTGGTGATCATTTCAGTAGCGACAAAGCTAAACCCCGTTGTTGGTACCACTGGGGTTTCGGTGCTTGTATCATCAGAACCTGAACCGCCACATGCTAAAAGCGTAGTGATTAAAGCCAGTGTAATTGCAGTGTGTTTAACGCGCATAATAAAACTCCGTGTAAAAAAAATGACTCAAAATAAATAAACTTATAGCGAGAATTGATATCCCACACCCAAAGCAAAAAAGTTAGTGTCAGGAATGCTGGCAACTGCCACTTGATGCAGACCACCTTCGGCTTTAATAACAACCTCAGGTATAGGGGAATAGTTAATACCTACACTGCTCCAAGTGTTTTCATAACGCTGGGTTGCTGTGCCCGTTTCAACGGCCATAAGTGGATTGGAATAATCGATATTGGCAAACACTGTCATCGGAATATCAAACCATTCGTCGAGCTTTACACCTGCCTCAACAAAGAACGATTGTGACTCTGAACCCAATTGAGCAAAGTTACCGGGCTGTAAACCTGGGGTGGTTTTGTTGGCTAGGGTGATCGCATCAGCATTGTCTAACGTGCCATATAAATATTGACCACGAAGTATCCAAGGCCCTTCAACAAACGCACCTGCGACAGACACAATCCTTAATGCACCATCAACGTCTAACTTGTTACTTTTATGACGATTACCACTGGTATTACCCAAGTAATAAGCCACTCCAACAGCACTGCCAGTTTTAAAGTTACCGTAATCAAGACGGCCAGCAAACGCTAGGTCATCTGTATTGACTTCTTCAAAGCGTTTTTGATGGCCAGATGCCACCCAATCATAGGTGCGAAAATACTCAGAATTTAAGCCACTAATGACTTGTGCTTGATAATGAAAGTCTGACATTTCGCCGTAAACACCAATACCGTTTTCGTTCCAAACGGTCGGCATCATTGCAGCCTCACTTTTATGGCGCTGCACGGTCAAATATTGGCTAGGCTTATGCAGAATGCTTGATAAGCCAATGGGCAAATGAATGTTACCGAACTTCACCCCAAACGCTTTGCTAGGGCGGTAGCGAATTTCCGCTTTTTCAACGACCACTTCACCACCCGCTTCAACTTCAGATTCAAACTCACCAAATTCATCAAAGCCGTCATATTCTAATGCGGAGCCAGTGCCACCATGTTCATATTCAATTTCAACCTCCATGCTCCAATCATCAGTAAACTGATAACCAAACTCAGTCACTATCCGCTCTAAATCCGTACGATTACGTCGCTCTGCAGAGGTATCTTGGACGTTATCGAAATATTCATCACTGGTGTAAACCGCGCTGCCATATGAGTTAACACTAAAACGGCTAAAACGATCATGTGCTTCAGCAGTTTTCTGTACCACGGTGTCAACTTGAGTCGCCACCAGTTTGTTTTGTTGCTGTTGTTGCTTTTGCTCAGAAGCTAATGTAGCAAGCTGTTGTTTTAGTAGTGCAATTTCAGCTTCCTGTTTAGCAATTGCTTTAGCTAATATTTCGGTATTCGTTGCGGCGTGTGCATTCGACATAACACTTAAGCCCAATACACTTGCGACAGATACTGCCAACAAAGTTAACTTGTTATTCATCTTTTTCTCCGACATATCACATTAATGCTCCCTCAAAACGGGATAAGCATATTACAAGTGATAATCATTCGCATTACAATTTACACTATTATAAGCAATTAATTTACAGCGATATGCATTTCACTTAACAATCGGTTTTGTGTCATGATGGATTATCCCCTTAAGAACAAGAATTCCATCCATGTCGGACACTTCACTTACAAGAGGTAACGCCATCGCTAGCCAACAAACAAATCCACAACAGTTACTGCTATGGATGACCTTTGTGATGTCAATGGTATTTGCTGTTTGGCAGGCATTATTAAATAACTTTGTCATTGAACGTGCTGCGTTTACCGGAGCTGAGATAGGCTTATTACAAAGCCTAAGAGAAATCCCAGGATTTTTAGCCTTTACCGCAGTGTTTGTGTTGTTAATGATCAAAGAGCAAACCTTTGCATTATCATCGTTGGCGTTATTGTGTATTGGTGTGGGCATTACCGGCTGGTTTCCCGATGTCATCGGGCTGTATTTAACGACGGTACTGATGTCGATTGGCTTTCATTACTTTGAAACTATAAATCAATCGCTTACATTGCAATGGGTTGAAAAGGCCGATGCACCAGGCTTTATGGGTAAAGCATTAGCTTGGCGTTCGGCGGCGGCGCTACTCGGCTACGGATCAATTTGGTTGATAATGAGTTGGCTTAGCCTCGATTACATTTGGATGTACAGCATCATTGGCGGATGTGGATTATTGATGGTGTTTGTGATGACGGTATATTTCCCTCGTTTTACCATTGGTTCCATTCAACACAAGCATTTAATAATGAGAAAACGCTACTGGCTGTATTATTTACTGACCTTTTTCTCTGGTGCGCGCCGGCAAATATTTATGGTCTTTGCAGGCTTTATGATGGTTGAAAAATTTGGTTATTCGGTATCTGAAATTACTGGATTATTTCTAATTAATTATGTGGTTAACTTAATATTTGCGCCAAAAATAGGCCGCTTTATTGGCAGAATCGGTGAACGTAATGCATTGATCATCGAATACCTTGGGTTAGTGATTATTTTCAGTGGTTACGCTTATGTCACCGATGCCAATATTGCTGCCGGACTGTATGTGATAGATCATCTCCTGTTTGCAATGGCGATTGCGATGAAAACCTATTTTCAAAAAATTGCCGATAAACAAGATATTGCTTCAACCATGTCGGTCAGCTTTACCATTAACCACATTGCAGCGGTTATTATTCCGGCGTTATTAGGTATCTTGTGGTTAAGCTCACCTAAAGCAGTATTTTTTATTGGTACTGGATTTGCCGTATGCTCACTCACATTAGCATTCAATGTGCCGCGCCATCCTCTACCGGGAAAAGAAGCCTTATGGTCACCGTTGAATATAAAACCCTAAACAATTCAGCGCAGATGTCAAATCATACAGACATGTCGCAAGGGTAAAGAATAAAGAGGTCTAGCAATGGTTGATGTTACGCAAATCCAAGATGACAACACTCAAGTCTCCGCGCGCAAAAAAACCTTATTACTTGGGCGTATTCTCGGTTTGGCGAGCGAAGAAGATTATCGACCGTCAACAGCATCCGTTGCAGAGCGTGCTGAACACCGTCAACGTAAACAACTCAATCAGCATCAGGCCAATCTTGAAAGCATTTTTGCCTTAGCACTCAATTACACCCCATCGGATGTTACTGGTGTGGAATTAGATCCTGATTGGCGCTATCAATTCTTTCAAATGGCAGAACAAATTCATAATCGTAAGATGCAAGACTTATGGGCCAAAATTTTAGCCAGCGAAGTCGTCAACCCAGGCAACTTTAGCCTCCGCACCTTAGCGGTGCTAACACAATTGACGCTTCGAGAAGCACAGATATTTGAAAAAGCGTTAGGTATGTCAGTCAACATTAATACTGAACCCAGATTTAAATTACTCAGCAGTTATCGTATTAATGGCGGGATAAAACAATATTTTCGTAAGCATACTCAAACCAACTTCGGCCTGTCACAGTTCGGGTTACCTTATTCGAGTATTTTAACGTTAGTCGATGCGGGGGTGTTACATAAAAGCGAATTTGAAACGGGACTATTAAGCAGTAATGAAAATATTCAGTTAACGATGTGTAATGCCACTTTGACGCTAAAACCTAAAGATCAGCATTTATTATTTACTTATTATCGCTTTACCACTGTAGGTGATGAGTTGTGCCAATTACTTCAGCCCAAAAGTGACAATGAATTTATCAATGCGGTTAAAACCATGTTAGCCAAGGACTTTATGGTTAGCGGTTAATGTTTTTGTAAAGGTGCGAATACTTGGCCTTATGTTCGCTAAATAAAAATTGGCGCAACATTTCGCGCGATTCACCTTCAGCACTTATTCTGGCCGCCATGATCCCGTTTTCGGTCCTTACAGGTTCAAAGACCATATCAAGGTGCACACCATTAGGTAAAATAAGCTGGGTTAAATGGGGCATTTTGGCATTAAGTTCTTGCGGCACTTTAATCGTCATCCCCGAGCTCGACAAAGATAATACCTCAACATATTTCGCGGTGTCATTATCCATCACCTTGATGTTTTTGACATGATCAAGCCGCCAGCTGCGTTCTCCACCACGCATATCAATCACTTCAGGGACGCCCAATTCTGGCAAAAATTGCCCTAGGTCATCTTGTTTTAAGGTTAACGGAAACCACAACTGATAATAGCTTATCTCAGCTAGCAAGGTTAGTTTGGCATTTCCCAGAATATGCGCAAGCACTTGGGGTATTTCAGTCGCGACACTTAATGAATGTTTCGCTAACGAATTATCGGTACTGTCATCTTCCGGCGCAAAAACATCGCTAAAGTAAGCAAGTTCTTCATCAGATAAAGTAGACATAATGTAACCTTATTTCAAACAAAAACACTTTTATCATACTAACACCTTAGTATGATAACGAACGAATTTTCACCAAAAAAGTAACCTTAAAAAATATAGCAAGCTAATTAATACACACCAAAAACACTATAAATGATGTATTTATAGCTGATTGCTAATATCAACACCAACAAAAAAGACCAACTGAGTTCGTCTTTCAGGATGACGCAAGGTAATGATTAGCGATCGTGCTCAGCTTCTATTTGCAGCGCTTTTTTAAATGACGTATGGCTCATTAATTGTTGGTAATACTTTGCAATATTTGGATATTTTTCAAACTCGCCATTTTGACCGACAATCTCTGCAATAAACGACATCATAATATCAGCACCACTGAGACTGTTGCCGACTAAATATGACTTACCATCTAGACGGTCATTAACATAACCGATGACTTTGGCGGTTTCAGCATCGGCATATCCACCAATAAACTGGGTTTCAGCCCCCTCCATTTTGACAAACATTTTCAACAATAATGGCAGTGCGGCTGAGCTTTCAGCAAAATGCATCCATTGTTGATAGTCAATATAATCAGCCGTGCCTGGTGCTGGCATTAATCGATCCGCGGCATACGTTTGGATCAAGTAATCGGTTATCGCACCAGATTCGGCAATAGTATATCCGCTGGCTTCTAATACCGGAGACTTGCCTAACGGATGCACTTTTTTAAGCGATTCTGGTCCTAAAAATGTGCTTGCATCACGTTGGTAGGCGACTAAGTTATAGTCAACACCCAATTCTTCAAGTAACCAAATAATGCGTTTTGAACGTGATTTATTTAAGTGATGTAAGGTAATCATTTAGATGTTCTCTCTAGGGTAAAGGCGTTCGCAAAAGAAGTCATTACAGTCCACTTCAATGCCAATCCTGTGATAAAAAAAGAGACGCTAGATTGCTCTAGCGTCTCTTAACTATGAACAATATTACGCTAATAACGCTAACATTTTTTCTGCCACTAACTCTGACGACGCTGGGTTTTGACCCGTAATTAATTTACCGTCAACCACAGCATATGGATGCCAATCATCACCCTTAGAATAAGTAGCACCGTTTTGCTGCAGCATATCTTCAACTAAAAATGGCACAATATCGGTGAGTTGTACGGCTGCTTCTTCGCCATTGGTAAACCCAGTCACATTCTTACCTGCAACTAATGGGGTGCCGTCTGGCTTTTTAGGGTACTTAAGCGCAGCAGGTGCATGACATACCAAGCCTAAAAGCTTGTCGGTTTTGTAGCACTGCTCAATTATCGTAATCGAGTCTTTGTCATTGGTTAAATCCCATAATGGACCATGACCACCAGGATAAAAGACTGCGTCATACTCCGCTACGTCGATTGATGCCAATGTGTGCGTATTGGCTAATAACGCCTGAGCTTGTGCGTCGGCAGTGAAACGACGAGTAGAATCAGTTTGAAAATCTGCTTGATCACTTGTCGGGTCTAATGGCGGTAAGCCACCTTTAGGTGACGTCAGCACAACCTCAACACCTTTGTCTGTAAATGCGTAGTATGGTGCCGCTAGCTCTTCTAACCAAAAACCGGTTTTCTCGCCGGTGTCGCCTAATTTGTCGTGCGATGTTAATACCATTAATACTTTCATTGTGATTCCTTAAATAGAGTTTGTTTATCCGTAATCGGTTAGATTACAGAGGATTGTTTACTTTAATGACAACCTTGCCGAAGTTTTCGCCCTTTAGCAGCCCGATAAAGGCTGAGGTCATGTTTTCAAGACCATCGACAATTTGTTCACGATATTGAATTTTGCCTTGTGCCAACCACTGCCCCATATCATTGGCAAATTCTGGATAGCGGTCGCCGTAATCGTCAAAAATAATAAAGCCTTGCATCTTAATACGCTTAACCAGCAAAGTGCCCATCAGTAATGACAAACGATCAGGGCCATCGGGTAACGAGGTCACATTGTACTGAGAAATTAATCCACACAATGGCACTCGAGCACCGGTATTTAATAACGGTAAAACAGCATCAAACACTTTACCGCCAACGTTTTCAAAATACACATCAATGCCGTTACCACAATGTTTGGCCAGTTGCTGCGCAAAATCAGCCGCTTTGTGATCAATACATTCGTCAAAACCTAGCACTTCTTTGGCGTGACGACATTTTTCTGCGCCGCCGGCAATACCCACCACTCGACAACCTTTTAATTTACCAATTTGGCCAACCGTTGCACCAACAGGGCCTGTAGCGGCTGCCACTACAATGGTTTCACCCGCTTTAGGTGCACCAATGTCCAATAAGCCCATATAAGCGGTAAAGCCTGGCATGCCCATAATACCCAAGGCATAAGAAGGATGACTTGGGTTATCACCCAATGTCATTAAGCCTTCGCCATTGGAGACCAAGTAATCTTGCCAACCACCAAACGATAATATCCACTCACCCACTTTGTAATCTGGATGATTAGACACTTCAACTTGTGATACCGCCGCGCCCACCATAACATCGTCAATGGCGACGGGCTCTGCATATGATTTGCTATCATTCATGCGGCCACGCATATAGGGATCAAGTGATAAATACACCGCGCGCAATAACACCTCACCTTCTGCCGGTACAGGTTTGTTGACGGTTTCTAAGCGGAAGTTGTTGGCAACAGGTTCCCCTTGAGGACGGCTGGCGAGTACGATGCGACGATTTTGAGTGTTCATTTTGTGTCCTTTAAATAACATAAGCACCATAAAATGGTACTGAGAAGACAATATGACCTAAGTTGTTTACAGCAGTAATACTGATATCTTGCAAACACTGCTACCATAAACAACCAAGGCCAAATAATACGTTTCTTTTACTTAAGTTGATCAGTCCAAATCTGATCAATGACTTTGCGAGCTAAATAACTGATATGAATAAAAATAAATCCCTATTACTCGAAAATCAGTTGTGTTTTGCTGTTTATTCAACGTCATTGGCCATCACGCAGCTGTATAAACCGTTACTTGACTCTATTGGGCTAACCTACACCCAATATTTGGTGATGTTAGTCCTCTGGGAGCAAGATGGCTTAAGCTTAAAAACCTTAGCCTGTAAACTCGGTCAACAATCAGGTGCATTAACACCTGTGATCAAACGTCTCGAAACCGATGGGCTACTGACACGCATTCGCGATACTCAAGACGAACGGATGTTATCCATGCAATTAACCGAAAAAGGTCACCAACTTCAACCCCGAGCTGAGCAGATCCACAAATGTGTTATTGAACAATGCGGTATCGATACATCTGAACTCACCGAACTGAAACAACAATTGGACCAATTTAAAGCAAAACTCCCATCACATATTGAGCTCTAACGCACAAAATGACCAAAAACTTGCACTAAGTTTGCTTTGCACTTGCTACATGATAATCACGATAACCAATTGCGTGCAACTTAAATTAACAATTTTTAAGATCAATGAGCTATTTAATATGATTATTACATCGGATTGTCACATTAACTGATGGCCATGATACTCAATGTGATCCGCTGCGACGCACAACACATCAGTCATCAAGTACATACTATTACGCTATATTGACACTATTACGTCCGATATTTTTTGACGAATATAACGCCTTATCTGCCCGCTTAAAAAGCTCTAAAAATGTCTTATCTTGAGGATGTATTGTTGCTACACCAATGCTAATGGTTATTGGCGGTGCCAGCGGTTCATCATATTGTTGTTGAGCTTCCCTTAAGCGTTCTGCCAGTATATAAGCAGAATCAATATCAGTATCGGGTAATAAAATGGCAAATTCTTCGCCGCCAATTCGAGCCAATACATCGGCCTCGCGGATCTGGTCATGACATATATTGGCAACGCGCTTAATCACCTCATCACCCACTAAATGGCCATAAGTATCGTTGACCGCTTTAAACAAATCAATATCAATAATCATTAACGAAAAAGGTTGGAAATAGCGGCTAGCACGCAAAAACTCGTGTTCACAAAATGAGGTAAATGAGCGCCGATTGAATAAGCCGGTTAACGGATCAGTATTCGCCTGCAGCTCTAATTTTGAACGTAAATGATACTCAGCGGTGACATCGGTAGAAATACCAATGAGACCAATTAATGTGCCTTTTTGATTATATAAGGGTTGCTTAACCTCGTGGTACACAATCAAAGAATCTTCGGTATCAACAATAATATCATCAGCTATTTTACGTTGTGAATTAAGCACTTTATTGTCATTATGATGTAAAATATCAGCGATATTGGCAGGGAAATAATCTCGTTCTGAAGTGCCTTTTAGTTTCTCAAGCGTGACGCCAAAATAATCGAGGGTGAGTTGATTGGCAAAAATATACTTATACTGGGTATCTTTGACATAAATATAGACATCGACTTGGTCTAAAATAAGTTCATAGGTATCTGATATCATCTTTCTAGCTTGATGCTGACGATATTGATTAAGATTCAAAAACAGCAACAAGGAAATCAATGATAATAAGATGAAAATCAATAATCCGATGGTTTCAATCGACACGAGCATTCCTTAGCTACTATCCACATCCATGTATGTCATTAATAGTGTTAACCACAAAAAGTAAATAACATCTATTAATAACGATATAGTCAATCATACTGTTTAAATAAGTATGAGAGCATCTGCAGTAAAAATCAAACCATTAAAGACTTTTCATCAAGTTATTGAAAATAAACTAAAATATATTAATTCCATTGTACTGTGATCGACAATATCGATAATATCGATAATCTCGCGACAACATATATTATCGATATCACTGATCGACTATGATTAATAACATAACTGCTTATAAATAACGCTGGCTTTCATCACAAAAGGCACCTCTAACAACGCCTCTATTTGCTCAACAGGGCTCACTGGCATCGACATACTATCGCTATAGTATCGCTATAGTATCGCTACAGTATCGACATAGTTGCCCACTTCAAGCGTGCCAAGCTACCGTCGATCCCATCGTTAATCCGATCACCGCCAAGGCAATGGTGCTAATAGTATTTTTATCCATGGATACTCCCTTTTTTTATTTTAATGGACTAAGTTTTTACACTGGCAAAAAATCTGTTATGTTACAAGCAAGTAAAATGATGTGTTACCTTTATAGTGATTCAAAAAATCGTCTAGTCATGAATAAGCGATTAATTAATAAGCCGCTAACTAACAGTGAATTAACCCACAATGGAAATTGCAATTTTTGGCGCAGGTTCAACAGGATGTTATTTAGCAGGACAATTGTGCCTATCGGGTTTAAAAGTGACGTTAATTTGTCGCCCAGCAATTAAGCAAAAAATCATCGCCAATAACGGCATTACCTTGAGTGATTATCAAGGGTTTAATCAGACCGTGATGCCGCAAGCGTTAATCACTGACATTACTCAACAATCATCAATTAATGGCAAATTTGATCTGGTATTTGTTACCTTAAAATGCCATCAAGTCAGCACTATTGCCAATCAGTTAATGGCCATTACCCATGACCATAGCAGCATTATATTTATGCAAAATGGCTTCGGCAGTTTTGACAGCATTAAAGACTCGCTCGATCATTACGCCTTACTCCAAGGGATCACGCCGTTTAATGTACTGCAACTGCCTAATGGCGTGTTTCACAAAGGCACTGAAGGCGTATTTACCTTGCAAAAAAATCCTCATACTGTCGCGATTCAGTCGGCATTAATTCGCCACGGATTTGGTTGCGACATAGCAGCAGACTTCACTCCGATGATTTACGGTAAATTATTATTAAATCTCAATAATGCCCTTAATGCTGTCACCAATTTGCCGATTAAACAGCAGTTAAGCCATTATAAAAATCGCCGCGTACTGGCTAAGGCAATGAAGGAGTGGCTAGCAGTATGCGAGGCAGCAGATATCCAATTACATCAATACACTAAGGTCAAGCCCACTTGGTTACCCACCATTTTATCACTGCCAAATTGGTTATTTAAGCTAGTTGCTAAACAGATGCTCGACATCGATCCCAAAGCGCGTTCCTCAATGTGGCAAGACATCCAAGCTAAACGTAAAACTGAAGTCGATTTCATCAATGGTGCAGTCGTCAGTATTGGGGAAATATATGGCGTAAAAACGCCAGTTAATCGGGCAATAGTAGAACACATTAAACAACTAGAACAACGACATTGACCAGAAGTTATATGCGATATCGTTGTCGAGGCAAATGTAATTCACTGTTATTTTTGCACCAAAAATACAACTGACGTAATCGCACCCTACAATCAAACGCGCACAAATAGTATGACCCAGGCTATCTCTGGATGAGTGTGATCATGGTGTAACTTAAATTGGCCTAAAACTTAACCCGATTAACGTATTGGAAAACAATCAAACATGAGCAACAGCAGTTTCTTTTTTGGCGAATGGCAAATTAATCCGCAAAGTAACAGTGTTCAGTCGGGTGATATCATTCGCAGTCTTGAACCCAAAGCCATGGATGTATTGCGTTTACTGTGCCAACACCAAGGGGAAGTGCTCACCGCTGATGATATTATTCACCACTGCTGGAACAGCATCGCCATTGGCGATAACCCGCTACACAAAGTCATTACCCAACTGCGCAAAGCATTAGGCGATCAAGCATCAAACCCCAGTTACATTGAAACCATCCGCAAACGCGGTTACCGCACCCTTGCCAAGGTTGAGTTTCCCATTGGTCACCAAACAAGAATTACGACTGAGCCATGGCAAGGCCAATCACCCTTTCCCGGCTTACGCGCATTTGAACCGAACGATGCCGAGGTGTTTTTTGGTCGGGGTGAACAAGTCGATACCTTACTCAATCGTATTACAGCACAAATCAAATTCGGCCGCGCATTTTGCTTAGTACTTGGCCCAAGCGGCACAGGTAAATCGTCGTTAATTAATGCCGGTGTTATTCCTAACCTAAAAAGCGCCAGCGGCTTTAATGGTGTCGGCGTGCTCGATTATGCCAGCATAGATTTAGCCGATGTCACCCAAGATAGGCTGCTTATTGATATTGCCTGCGCCATGCTCGACTGGGAAGTTAACCACATTGCCGTTTTCAGCGAGTTAAGTGCACAAGATCTTGCCCGGCAGCTTGAACAAGATATGCCTAGCGTCATCGCCCAATGCCAACAGGCAATAACCGCGGCTAAACCAAGTTATCAATACAGCCAAGCGCAGTTTTGCTTGTTCGTTGACCGTTTAGAAGTGTTGTTATCATCGCCTATTTATAGCGAACAACAGCGCACAGATGCCTTAGATATTCTCGAGCGTTTAGCCACCTCAGGGGTTGTACTGGTGCTCAGTGCTTGCCGCAACGACTTTTACCCCCAAGTGGTCAGTCATCCAAGCTTAATGGCAGGCAAAGCCAATGGCTCACATTTCGATTTATCTGCGCCAACCCGAACCGAATTGATGCAAATGATCCGCTTGCCGGCCAATGCCGCTAACCTCACCTGGTCAGTAGACCCTAATACCGCCATGCCATTGGACGAAATGCTCTGCAGCGACGCCGCCTCAAACCCCGATGCCCTGCCCATGTTGCAATACACTTTAGAAGCCCTGTACCTCAAGCGCGATGAAAATGACCAGCTATTAGTCTCGGTTTATCACTCACTAGGCGGTTTAGAAGGCGCTATCGGTAAAAATGCTGAACAAGTGCTCGCCAATCTTAGCGACGCTGAACGCGGCGCATTACCTAAAGTGTTATCCATGTTAGTGACCTTATCCGAAGATGAAAAATCGGTCACCAGCCGCGCGGCAAGTTTGGAAAGGCTCAATAGCGAAGCGGAACGAAATCTGGTTAACGCCATGGTCAACAAGCGCTTATTTGTGTCACATCTGCAATACGACCAAGCCTGTTTTAGTATTGCCCATGAAGCATTGCTAAGACGTTGGCCCCGTGCGACTCAGTGGATAACCCAGCACAGCGACAGCTTAGCCATTAAAAGCCGCTTACAGCATCAGTCACAGCGCTGGCTAAATGAGTCAAAAAGCACCGCCTATTTACTCACCGAAGGTAAGCCCTTAATAGAGGCACAAAGCTTAGTCGCCAATCCGTTATTTACCTTAGAGCCACACGAAGCCGCCCTGATCCAAGCGTCAACCAAACAGGCCAATGCTGGCCGGTGGCGTCGCCGCGTTACCATGCTGACCCTGGTTACCTTAACGATTATTGCTATCGCCATGAGCGCACGCAGTATTAAAGCCGAAAACCAAGCCCAGCAAAAACGCCTTGCGGCAGAAAACTTACTTGGTTTTATGGTGGGCGAATTCGCCGATAAAATGCGCGGCATTGGCCGCATGGACTTGCTCGATGGGATCAGTAGCAAGGCGCTGGAATATTTCAGCGACTTTTCTGCCGACGATGTCAGCACGTTAAGCTTTGAAGCCCAGTTTCAACACAGCCAAACCTTAGAGGCCATGGGCGAAGTGGCCTATTCGCGCGGCAATACCGACGAAGCCCACAGCGCATTAATCGCCGCCCGTGAACGCATGCTGCCGTTACTTGAAATACAACCCAAAAACCTCAGTTTACTTAAAACCTTAGGCGCCAATGCCTTTTGGCTCGGCCAGCTTGAGTACGATCAAAGTGATTGGGCTGCGACGCAGCCTTGGTTCGAGCAGTATTTAACCTACAGCCAAGCCATGTATCAATACGCGCCAGAGGACAACGATGCGGTCATGGAATTGTCTTATGCCCACAACTCCTTAGGCTCGATTTACATGAAGCAGCAACACTTTGCTGCCGCCCGAGAGGCATTTGAGCAATCATTGCTGTTAAAACTAAACATATGGTTTAAAGATCAAACCAATAGCCAGTTAATCGCCGATATTGCTAATGCACGCTCGTGGCTTGCCAGCGCCGCCACCGCCCAAGGTGACATTACCGCGGCAATACAAATACATCAACAAATTCAACAACAGTTGGCCAATCAAGCATTAGTAAAACAGCCCTATTTACTTGAACGGCTATCCAGTAGCTACCAACAACTGGCGATTTTGTTAAGTTATCAAGGCCAGCGCCAACAAGCCTTTATCAAAGCACAACTTAGTTTAGTAGCGATGACTAGCGCCCTTAAACAAGACCCGAAAAATGATATTTGGAAGACCCAACAATATTACGCTTACCTTGATATGTTGACATTTAGCCCTGACCCAATTGAACAGGGCACTGAATATAGTATTGAATCTTTAGCAATTATACTTGCTACAGATATGACCTTAGTAACATCAACTAAGAAAAATGACCTATGGGCTAAATATCAGCTGGCTGCGGCAAATTATTTAGCGTCACAAGGACTGCTTTCAGAAAGCCTTGTTTATGCGCGCCAAGCTATTGTGTCTTTTAGCCAATTAACCACGGAATTTAACCAAAACACTTCCTATTCAGCAGGTTTAGCTCAAAGCAACATGCTTGCGGCAACATTGCTGACATCCTTAGGTCAGGCCAAAGAGGTAGACATACTGTGTGAACAAGCTAAAAATCAATTGGCACCTATTATCGATCACAATAACGATCCACAATTTACCATTCCTTATGCTAAAGCCCTCGACTGCCTCAAAGAGCTTAAGCAACACCCAGATATAGTTCAACTGCTAGAGAATTCGGCCATAACCGATTTTAGGTTTAGCCCTAAACCCTAAACCCTAAACCCTAAACCCTAAACAAAAAGTATGGAGAATATAATGTCAAATACTCAAGGCCAAGCAACGTTTTTTAACCTCACCGTCACCCTCGACAATGATGTGCCAATATTTACTTACACCAACCTAGATGGCACCGCAGTATGTGGCAATGTGGTCATTAACCAATACAGCACCATCTCTTACCGGCTAATTGACAAAACAGGTAAGGGGCTTAAATTTGTTGGCGCGGCCTTTACCACCCCGTTTGATAAAATTATCGATGCCATCACCATCAGCAGCGATGGCAGCTTAATTCAATTAACTGATTTAGATGAAACACCAGGCAATACCGGCTTTCAATTTGTGCTATCAAACAGCAGCAATACCTTACTGGTACTCAGTCCAGATCCTGAAATTATCAATCACCCAAACTAGATATTAAATACATTAAACATTAAAGCTCAGGCTTGCCCTGAGCTTTTTATCTTGTTCAACCTAGCTAAACCAGCAATAGCTAAACCAATCCATAGCCTAACCATGGCTAAAACGGCGTGTGTTATTCATTAACACACTGTGTTTTTTAAAAGTTAACTTATTATATTTAAAAGGAATTAGTATGAAATGTTCTATCTCTTTGGTGTTTGCCGCCATATTGTGTGCCGCTCCGATTATCAGCCAAGCGGCAACCCAACAAGAGATTGATTTAGCACTGGCACCGATCAAAAATAGTGCAGAACGGCAAGTGCTATTAAGCGATATGTCAGCGTTAGATGCCCTCGAAGATACCTTGCTCAACTAAACTAAACTAACTAACTAAACTAACTACACTAACTACACTAACTACACTAACTACACTACACTACACTACAGTTCAGTTCAGTACAGTACAGTACTGTCTATGTTGTTCAACAAAACGCCCCCCATAGAATGCTTATCCTGATATAAAATATATCGCCGCTCGACAATCTTTAGCCTTATAAAAACCAATCACCTCTCACTATCAAGCCGCTAGTATCAAGCAACTAATATCAAGCCATTAGTATCAAGCCGCTAGCATCAAGCAACTAATATCAAGCCATTAGTATCAAGCCATTAGTATCAAGCCATTAGTATCAAGCCGCTAGTATCAAGCCGCTAGTATCAAGCAACTAATATCAAGCCATTAGTATCAAGCCGCTAGTATCAAGCCGCTAGTATCAAGCCGCTAGTATCAAGCCATTAGTATCAAGCCGCTAGTATGCCCCTATACAAGGTTTTTTTACTCAGTCATGTCTCTATTTTGGATCAACTCACACCTGCAGATCGCTGTAACACTCAAGCGCTAACCAATAACATTTAGCCAATAGCAATACTTTTACTCAATAAACATCAATTTGCAATCCATTTAAATACATTCAAATCAACAAGTTAAAACCAGAAGGTTACCGAAAGGTAAAAAGGCATTATTCCTAATAGAGTATTTGACATCAGCACCGAGTCGACAGTCGAAACACACAAAGGAATGCACCATGTTTAACCATGACAAATTAACTGAACTCAATGACACCATTTCCCGAGTGACTAAATTAACAGACTCGTTTGCTAAATATCCTGGCATAGTCAAAAAGCAGATTTCAAATAACCTTATGACTCGCGAAAACGTTATGTATAAAAACATGGTGACTGCACAACAACATGGTCAAATCACCACCGCAGAAAACCTACAAATCACCACTTTGCTCAATGTGATAAGTGCGATATCAGAAGCGATTTTTGTGATTAATTCTGCTGGTGTGATTGAGATGATAAATCCATTGGCGGCTAAATTATTTGGTGCACATAATGAGATGTTAATTGGCCAAACTTGGACCGATTATTTACAAAGCCCGTTTAAAGATGAATATCAATCGTTATTTGATGTTTGGAATAAGGCAAATGCAAGCAATAAACAAACCGCGCCGTTTAATCACGGTCCAAAAGAAATTATCATTAATCGCGGTGGCAGCACCTTACTCGAAGCCGACTTGTCATTGTCATGCTTACCCTCAATGCAAATGGGATCTGAACCATTATTCATCGGTATCATGCATAACTTAACCAACCATAAAGCTGAGTACCATAAACTGCGCCACTTGGCTCACACAGATAAATTAACTGGCCTTGCAAACCGTCACGCCTTTGATGATGCCCTGCAAACCAACTGGAATGACAGTATTAACCACGACCAACCCTTGTGTTTAATCATTATCGATGTCGATTATTTTAAAATATTTAACGACCAATTTGGTCATGTGAATGGCGATAAATGTTTGCAAAAAATTGCCAAGGTGCTTTTGGATGCATTGCCATCAAGCAATGCCATGGCAGCCCGCTATGGTGGCGAAGAGTTTGTGGTCATTTTACCCAACAGCAACCCATTAACAGCTGAATATATTGCTCAAAAAATTCAGCGAAGTATTAATCAATTAACCTTTACCGACTTGGGGTTGCCTGCGCAAACTAAAATCAGTGTCAGCCAAGGTATTGCCTGTGAACGCGGCGGTCAATATCGCACCCCAACAGCCCTAGTATGCGCAGCAGATACCGCACTTTACCGCGCAAAATCAAGCGGGCGTAATCGAATCAATATCAGTGGCTAACCGTTAACGACTAACAATTAGCCATTAGCGAATAGCCATTGGCAGATAAATCCGCCTACTGGTTCAAATACTTGCTTTAGCACAGGTTTGATAAGCTGCAATACCACTGTTTGCATTGGCTTGCAGGGCAAGTTGATACTCGATAGCTGTGGCAAAATGTGCATCCCAATGCTGCAATTTGGGCAACATAAGTTGATGCCACAATGGTGGAATAAGCGTAAGGACAAAAGTACTCAGATACCCGCCAATCATTTGCGGTGCGTGCGGATACGGTGACAATTGATGATAAGGTAATTGGCCTTGGGCGTGATGATGCGAATGGCGAGTTAAATTAAACATCGCCCACGAACTCACCCGTTTATTGGTATTCCAAGAATGGTGTGGTTGTACTGGCGAGTTGACCGCTCGAACTAAGCCATAATGCTCCATGTAATTGACTATTTCTAAGGTCGCTTTAGCCCACAACGCCATTAGTACAAAAAAACTTACCCCCTGCCAACCCGCTAGCCAAAACACCCACCCCATAATCACTAAGCTCATGGCATATCCTCTTAAGGCTTTGTTGTGCCAACTCAATAGCGCAAGCTGTTTACGCATAAGCCTTTGTAGCTCAATGTGCCAGGCACTTATATTGCCTTTAATGGTCGACATAACAATGTGCGCATACACATTCCGGCCACGGGGCGCAGTCGCAGGATCGTCCAAGGTACTAACATACTTGTGATGCCCATACACATGCTCAATGGCAAAGTTAGCATCAAAGCTAAAGGCCAATAACCAGCGGCCAATCAATAATGACACCGGCTGCCAAGTTCGGTGGCTTAACTCATGGCCGGTAATTGTTGCCATTACACCAACCACTAAGCCTAAATAAATCACCATTACCCCATACTGGATCAGGCTGGTATTTTCTCGCGCCAATAACACATCATAACCACTGATACGGGTGATCAAAGCGCCATATTGACCGATATCCTGGCTGGCAAACTGCCAACTGCTAACAAACACCAACATCACGGTTAAGGGCAGCGCCAACCATAATTGCCACGTCAGCAAGGCCGGAAACTGATAGCTCGGCGTGTGTACATCATCACCAAATAAAATATCGCCACCTAAATACACCGCCACCCATATAGCAAAACCTATACTGATGTATGACTCACCCAAGGTAATACTGGCAATGGCAATCAGCGCCATAAGGTGAAACGACATAAACTTAAGATATTTAAACATCACAGTGTCCTACTCTTGCGGCTCATCAGCCAGCTGACGCTGACGAAAATTCAGTTTAATACTGACATTAGACCTTGGCACACTTTGGCACGCCAAAATCATTCCTTGAGCTATCGCCTTGGCTGATAACACGTAAGCACTGTCGGTTAACTGTTTAACCTCACCAGACACTAACTGGCACCGACAAGCGCCACAGCTGCCCACCTGACAATGGTGAGGAAAGCGAATGTTGGCCGCCAGTGCAGACGTTAAAATGGTTTGCTTTACGCTGACTCGCTCAATCACTTTCTGGTCATTAATCGTTAGGGTCACAGGTTTGGCCGTAAACATTGACAACATAAGCCGTCCTTTAAGGTTAAAGGTTAAAGGTTAACTTTACGCCAGCATCCAAGATAGAAAAGAGGGGGAGATGGACATAAAGGGGTCATTAATAGACAAATGCAACAAAATCCGTTACAACTAAGTTAAATCCATTGATAAGAATGTTATGCAGCCACTGCCAATTTTTTACTTAAACCAAGTTTATCAACAACTAAGCCTGTGGGAATGTAATGTTAACATTTGGCTGAGGCATAACGGCATCACACTTGAGCAATTACAAGACCCGTACTATCAAGTGAGTTTTGATGATTATCAACGGCTAATAAACTCTGCAATCAATCTTTCGGCCAGACCAGACCTAGGTTTACATGTCGGCAATCGAATAAGCATTAACACTCATGGCATGATGGGTTTTGCCATGCTTAACAGCAGCACGCTTAAACAAGCCATTGATACATTGAAGCAGTTTATTAACACCCGCACGCCGCTGGTTAGGGTAAATATCCACGAAACGGCCGACACCATGGTCATAACATTCCAAGAAGTACAACCACTAGGCGTAATACAACAACCGTTTATGGATGCACTCTTGGTGACTATTGCTAAGTTGCTGCAACAACTCAGTCCGCACTCTCCGGCGTTATGTCAGATTAATCTGAGCTTCCCTGCGCCAACTTATTGGCAGCAATATTCGGCATTAACTAAGGTGCCAGTTCATTTTAACCAAGCTAGCACCCAGTTTATATTAACCCAAACATTGTTAACCCAACGCCTTGAGATGGCCGATCCCAGCTCATTTATGCAAGCCAGACAATGGTGCATTAACGAACTCGATCTACTTAACGGACAGCAGAGTTTGAGTGATAAGCTGTATCAGTATTTATTGCCAAGCCCGATGCCATTACCCAGTTTGAGTGACACCGCAGCGCATTTTCACATGACACCACGCACCCTGCATCGCCATTTAGCTCAACAGCAAAGTAGCTATAAAACTATTGTGGCGTCGGTGAACCATCACATTGCTAAGCATTATTTATCGCAATCTCAAGGCAGCATTAAACAACTGGCATATCAATTAGGTTATGTGGATGTGACTAATTTTCGGCGGGCATTTAAGCGCTGGCAAGGCATGACCCCAAGTGAATACCGCCAGCAGCAAAAGACAGGATCCGAAATATGAGTTTTTAAGATGAGTATCTAATGTGAGTATCTAATATGGGTCGCGAATGTGAGTTTCTAATATGGGTCGCAAGTGTGAGTATCTAATATGAGTCGCGAGTGTGAGCATCTAATATGAGTCGCGAATATGGGTCGCGAATATGGGTCGCGAATATGGGTCGCGAATATGGGTCGCGAATGTGAATATCTAATATGGGTCGCGAGTGTGAATATCTAATATGGGTCGCGAGTGTGAGTATCTAATGTAGGTCACGAATGTGAGTATGCCATAAACGTAAAAAAGCAAACTGCGTTAACCTTAAACCCATGCTAAACATCATCAAGACAAGCGCCAAGGGTCGTCGTATTCCGCTAATAATCAATCTGTCATGGGCGGTCATTTTTGTTCGCTAAGCAAGCTTAGCGAACCTCAGATCACCATAATAAACGCGTATTAAACTGCTTTGTGGCTAAACAAGCTTAGTCTAAAAAGCTGTTATCTTGAGCCAGCATGACTTGATACAGAGGTTGAAAATTACCCCAAGTGACTAAGTCAGACCCATTAAATTGACGGGTTTTTGTGGCAATATCATGGCCAATCAACTTAAGTTCACCTGCCGCTTGTGCCAGTAATTGGCTATGACAACAACTGTCTAGCATAACAAAGTTGGCCGTGGCCGCATCAACTGACTTCCCTACGGTCAATAAGCCATGATTTTGTAAAATCACCGCCGCATGGCCTTGCAGCGCCTCAGCAATCATGTCGCCTTCAGACACCTCGGCAACCACACCGGTAAAGGTATCAAACACACTGTGGTTGTCATAAAACATGCAAGCATCTTGTGAAATCGGTTTCAGTAACTCACCTAATGCCGAAAACGCACGACCATAAGTGGTATGGGCATGGGCTACCGCATTCACGTCTGGGCGCGCATGATGAATACGTGAATGAATCGCAAACGCGGCATTATTAATCGGGTGCTTACCTTCCAAAATTTGACCTTTATGGTTAACACGCACTAAGTCTGATGCCCTAATTTTAGAAAAATGCACCGCCAAAGGGTTTACCCAAAATGAATCGGGATCAATACAATCACGCAAGGTAATGTGGCCCGCCAAACCTTCATCGAATCGATAATGGGCAAACACTCTAAATGCAGCGGCTAGGCGCTGTTTTTCAAATTGTTGTTGCTGTTGTTTACTGTCAAATTTTGGCGGTAACGGCATCGGATACTTATCGGTACCAATGGTCATTTTTTTAATTTGTTGGGCTTGTTGTGCTTCGTGTTCGTCGTGTGAAATGGTCATCTTGAGTCTGCTTATATTGGTTTAGTTTGACTTTAATTTAACCAAGCCTAAAATAAATTCAAATGATACTAACTTATAGATAACTATTAATATGCTGCATAATAAGATTGATTTGAATCTATTTCTGGTCATGGTCACGGTTTATCAGCAAGGGAGTATTACTGCCGCAGCCACTAAGTTGCACTTAACCCAACCTGCGGTGAGCCATGCTATCGCCCGCTTACGCAGCAAATTTAACGACCCATTATTTGTCCGTCATGGCCGTAAAATGGTGCCAACAGCCTTGTGCCAAAAAATCATTCCCGATGTGCTGCAAGCGATTAATTTACTTAATAACACCGTCAGCCAACCTGCCACATTTGATATTCAGCAGCATAAACGGGAAATAAAACTCGGTTTAAGAGATATTTTAGAGTCGATGTTTTTCCCAATATTGGTGCCTGACTTACTTAAAAACACCCCTAACCTCACCATAAACAGTCGTCAAATTAAGCGGACAGAACTTGAACCCTCATTGGCTCAGCAAAGCTTAGATATTGTTATCGACGTGCTGATGCCAACCCATAAAGACATACGCAGTAGCTTAATTTGTCATGAAGGTTTTTCGCTTATTTGCCGCAAAGATCACCCCATACTGCAACAGCTAACCCTGGAACATTACGCTAAAGCGTCACATGCGTTAGTCAGCTTAAAAGACTTTACCATCGACACCGTCGACATGGCATTAGCCACCCAAGGGATCACCCGCAATATTGCCTTGCGCTGCGAGCACTACTTTGCCGCCATTAACGTTGTTAGCCAGTCAGACATGATAATGACCATGCCCAACAGCTATGCCATGTTGCTGCAACAATCTATGCCTATTGTGGTGTCACCCTTGCCATTTGACGTACCCAATTTAGCCGTACACATGTATTGGCATAAACAAGCTGAAGAAGATCCAGTAAACCAATGGATAAGAACTAAACTGCTTAATATCTCAGCGCAGTTGTTCTAGTGGTCTTTAAAATAACAAATAGAATAACAATAAAAATAATCACCCATAAAACAATCACCCATAAAAACCCTTTTTTAATCTAGCTCCGTTTACACACATAACAGACCAAGATTAGCGGTTTAAAAAATAGCATAAAGCGAACTATTAGCGGAGTCATCAATGAACAGACCATTACTTATTAGTATCCTCTCGGGCGTATTATTCACCTTAACCGCAGCCAGCAGTTTATCGACACTGCAAGCGGCTGAGTTAAGTTTCGCCCATATTGAAACAGAAGGAACCAGCACCATAGAAGCCCCGGCAGACATGGCCATCATCAATGTCCAAGTATCAATAGAAGCGGATAGTGCCAAAGCGGCTAAAGACAAAGCCGACGATGCCGTCAGCCAATTTATGCAGCGTTTACTCAACGCGGGTATCGACAAAAAGCACATTCAAAGTGCTAATTTACAGCTCAATCCACAATACAGTTATGTGCAAAATGAACCACGAAAATTGACCGGCTATAGCGCAAATCGTCAAATGACGGTAACCGTAATGGACCTCAACAGCTTAAATGAATTACTCGATAGCGCTTTGGTTGAAGGGATTAATAACGTTAATAATATCGAGCTGAAATCCAGCCAAGAAGCACAAATCATTGCCCAAGCTCGCCAAGCCGCCATTAACGATGCCAAGCAAAAAGCCCAATCGCTCGCCAAAGGCTTTGGCGAACAAATCGCTGGCGTATGGGAAGTAAGGTACTTTCCGCAGCAATCACATCAACCTGAAATGTACCGTGCCAGCATGAAAATGAATGCTGATGTGGCGCAAACCTATCAACAAGGTCAAGTGACGATTAGCGACAGAATCGAAGTGGTATTTAGACTCAAATAGTCATACTGCCGGAAGTCGCTAAAGGCAATGTGCCAGAGCTTATCGCTACGCTGGCACATTAGCTTGCAGCCAAGCAACAAAACCAATGGTGATAAGCATCCGTTAGGGTAACTGAACGAGTCTACTCTTTAAAACAGAGCAGCTTGGTGGATTAACACAGTATATTTCACCTCAGATCGGATAATAAACAGTTATCAAACAGCCCTTTGTACGGCTAACTTCATTATATTTATTGGCAATAGGATCGTCCAGAATCATAAACAATGGCAATAAACATTCACTTTTATCTGTAAAAATAACAAGCTCAAACAAGTAATAACCTTATATTTATTAAGGTTTTATTATAAAAATTTCATTTAATTGCCACAAAAATGATCTGAGTCACATATGGATCTCGCTCCTCAAACTAAACTTAATGAATTGAATGTGACTGTGGATGCGAGAAAAAGGTTAGCAAGATTAATCTGCATTACTGACATAAAAACCACTATAGGCATACTCCATTTACGCTGTTGTACCCTAATGATGTCCTACTCGTCGCATCCTCAAAGGCATTAAGACTTAGCCAGTGACTCCGAAAAATTAAAAGGCCTTGCAATGATTGATATCACTATCGACGGCACAACGCTATCGCTTCCCCAGACAAACAACTTGTTAAAGGCAGCCATTGACGCCGGTATTAATATACCTAGCTTATGTGACTTCTCCCACAATCAAGAGAAGCAGCACTGTAATTTATGCCAAGTACAAATAAAAAACCATGATGGCAGTTTACGGTGTGTTCGTGCCTGTGAGACACCGCTGGAAGCCGGCTTAGATGTGATTACCAAGTCGAGCTATTTAAGCAAAATTCGTCAACAGGCACTCAAAGATATTCTTAGCGATCATTTTGCTGATTGTGAAGCCCCTTGCCAAACCGCCTGTCCAGCCGGCGTTGACGTGCAGTCGTATCTGTATCATATCGGCAGAGGCGATCATAAAGAAGCTGTCAAGGTCATTAAAAAAACCTTGCCTTTGCCACTGTCCATTGGTCGTGTTTGTCCGGCATTTTGTGAAGCAGAATGCCGTCGTGGACTGGTTGACGAACCGGTGGCTATTCGCCAACTCAAACGTCATGCAGCCGATCTGGATTTACATGATTTGGAATCTTATGTTCCGCCAAAAGCACCGGCTACCAATAAACGCATTGCGATTATCGGCAGTGGCCCTGCGGGATTAACCGCGGGTTATTATCTGTCTAATAATGGTCACGATGTGACCATTATGGAATCTGCACCTAAAGCTGGGGGCTGGTTACGTTATGGCATCCCAGAGTATCGCTTACCTAAAGATATTCTTGATAAAGAAATTGAACTGCTCACCCGTAACGGACTTAAGATCCAAACCGGAGTGGCACTGGGTCGTGATACCAATTTAACCGAATTAGTGGCCAATTATGATGCAGTTTGCCTTGCTATTGGGGCACAAAAAGCCGTACCAATGAACTACCCTGGCAGTGATTTAAAGGGCTGTTATTTAGGTGTAGATTATTTGCGCGATTATTGCACCGACAAAAAACTTATCACAGGTAAAAAAGTAGCCGTGATCGGTGGCGGTAACACGGCTATCGATTGCGCCCGCACCGCGGTCCGAGATGGCGCTGATGTGAGCTTAATCTATCGTCGTAGCCGTGATGAAATGCCAGCAGAACCCTATGAAATACATGAAGCCGAAGTGGAAGGGGTTAAGTTTCATTTTCTCACCAATCCAATTGAAAACCACAGTGATAGCCAAGGCCAAGTGAAATCAGTCACGTTTGCTAAAATGGCGCTGGGTGAACCCGATGCTTCGGGCCGACGCTCTCCCAAGGCTACAGGCGAAACGTTTGAGGAAGCGTTTGATACCGTCATTCCCGCGGTATCTCAAAAAGTGGATTTAGCCTTTTTAGACCAGCCAGAAAATCAGATAGACAGTGGTCACATTGCCTTGACTCGCTGGCATACTTTCCTTGGCTGCGAACAGACCATGTCTGCCGGGGTGGAAAAGTTATTTGTTATCGGTGATTCACGCACCGGCCCCTCGACCGCTGTGGCTGCGGTTGCCGATGGCCGAAAAGCCGCTGAGGCCATTGAGGGATTATTAACTGAAGGGTTAACTTGCCATTTAGAACCCGCAGCGTTTAACTCGATAAAAGCCAAGAAAACGTCTTCATTGTCTGCTGAATTATACCCTGACACGGCCAAACGGCCACGCTTGAAAATGCCAGAATTAAACCAGTTAAATCGAGCGCTTAACTTTGCCGAAGTCGAGCTAGGATTCATTCCCGATGCCGCAATGAAAGAAGCCATGCGCTGTTTAGAATGTGCTTGCCAAGCCAATACAGATTGTCAGTTACGCGACTATGCCACCGAATATAAAGTAGACGGTAAAGCACTTGATCAGAGTCAGGCACGTAAATTTAAAGTCGATAACAGTGCGCCTTTTATTACCTTTGATGCCAATCGTTGCATCAGTTGCGCCGCTTGTGTTGAAGCCTGCCATCAACAAAGTGGTCATAACGTTATCAGCTTTGAACCCAATAGTTATCAAGCACTGCCAAATGCGACCGCCGCCATTAGCCGCAATGCCCCTCGTGTCGGCTTCACGGCTTCAATGAGTGACAGCGATTGTGTTCAATGTGGTAACTGTGTTCAAGTCTGTCCAACTGGCGCCTTGGTTGATGCCAGAGATAAAACTCAAGGCCGTGATATAGCGTTAACCAAAACCTCAACGGTGTGCACCTATTGTGGTGTCGGTTGCCGTGTTGAACTGCATGTTGACCAAAGCAAGAATCACGTTATGCGGGTAACCGGTGACAGTCATTCGCTGGTAAATGAAGGCATGTTGTGTGTAAAGGGCCGCTCTGGCTTTGACTTTTTGAACAGTCCTAAACGCCTCACTACGCCATTAATTCGCAAAAATGGTCAGCTCCAACCAGCCAGTTGGGCTGAAGCCTTAGGCTATATAGCAGAGCAACTTCAACCGATTAAAGATGCTGCGGGCCCAAGCAAGTTCGCCGCATTGTCATCGGCTAAATGCACCAATGAAGAAAACTATTTAATGCAAAAGTTCACCCGTAGCATTATGGGTACCAATAGCATAGATCACTGCGCTAGACTGTGTCATTCATCGTCGGTTGCAGGCTTATCCGATACCATTGGCGGCGGGGCCATGACCAATGATATTCCCAGTATTAAAGATTCAGATGTCATTTTTATCATCGGCTCCGATACGACCACTGCCCACCCGATTATCGCCTCGCATATCAAAAGAGCAGTCAATCAACATGGCGCGCGCTTAATCGTCGCGGACCCAAAGAAAACCACTATCGCAGACAGTGCCAATTTATATGTATCACATAAACCTGGCACAGATGTGATGCTACTCAATGCCATCATGCAACAAATTATCATCCATGATTGGCAAGACATGGAATACATCAACAAGCGTATTGAAGACTATCAATTGCTAAAGCAAGAAGTGATGAAGCCTGATTATAATTTAGTCAATGCGGCGTTAATCACTGGGGTGAGCGCCGAAGACATTGCCGCCATGGCAAAAATGATCGGCACCGCTAACAAAACCGCCTTGTATTATGCAATGGGAATTACCCAACATACTTCAGGTTATGACAATGTCGTGTCCACTTCTAACTTACAGTTACTGTGCGGCAACATCGGCGTAAGCGGCGCGGGACTGAATCCATTGCGCGGCCAAAGCAATGTTCAAGGCGCTTGTGATATGGGGGCGTTACCCGACTTTTATCCCGGTTACCAGAAAAACAATAATCCCGTCAATAACGCTAAATTTGCCAACGCATGGGGAAATACTTCGCTGCCGTCAGAACCAGGACTGGCGGCGACTGAAATCATGCAGGCTATTGTTAAAGGCAAACTAGATGCACTTTATGTATTGGGTGAAAATCCGGTACTAAGCGATCCGGATCAAGCCCATGTGATAGCAGCACTGTCAAAAATCAACTTTATGATTGTGCAAGATATCTTTTTAACCGAAACCGCCCAGATGGCCCATGTGGTATTACCCGCAACCGCCTTTGCGGAAAAAGATGGCCATTTCACTAACACCGAACGTCGAGTACAACAGTTACGCGTGGCATTAACGCCACCGGGTGAGGCGATTGTAGACTGGAAAATTATCCAAATGATTGCCAACACCCTGGGTGCCGATTGGCACTACCACAGCACAAAAGATATTTGGCAAGAAATTAACCAGCTCACGCCACAATATCAGGGCCTGACTTGGCAACGACTTGAACACAAGGTAGATGGTTTACAGTGGCCATGTTTTGATGAAAACCATCCTGGCACACCGATTTTGCATACCGAGACGTTTTTGCGCGGCAAAGGTAGAATGATCCCGGTGAGTTATCGTCTGCCCGCCGAAATGCCAGATAGCGAGTATCCATTAATCCTGTCAACAGGTCGCTTGCTGGAGCAATTCCATACCGGCACCATGACACGCAAAACACCTGAACTCGATATTAAAGGTTCACCCAGAGTGATGATTTCTGTTTATGATGCAGAGCAGTTAGGCGTGGGTAACGGTGATATGTTAAAACTCAGTACCCGCCGAGGTGAAATAGAAATAGCCGCCTTTGTGACTAAACGAGCCCAAGTAGGGGTATTATTTTTACCCTTCCACTTTGCCGAAGCCGCAGCCAATAAACTGACCATCAATGCATTGGATCCTATCGCTAAGATCCCCGAGTTTAAAGTGTGTGCCGTTAAAGCTGAAAAGTCACTGCAACCAAGCACTATGGTCTAGGTCTAACCGCACGTGTCTTAGCAAGTGCCTAGAACGCTACGCTGCTAGGACGCTTCGCGGCTAGAGTCTATAAAATCTTAGCAAGTGCCTAGGACGCTTCGCGGCTAGAGGCTATAAAATCTTAGCAAGTGCCTAGAACGCTGCGCTACTAGGACGCTTCGCGGCTAGAGGCTATAAAATCTTAGCAAGTGCCTAGAGCGCTACGCTGCTAGGACGCTTCGCGGCTAGAGGCTATAAAATCTTAGCAGCGAAGCTGTCCCTAGCAGCGAAGCGATACTAGCAGTGACGAAGTCACGCCCTAGCAGCGAAGCGACCCTAGCAGTGACGAAGTCACGCCCTAGCAGCGAAGCGATACTAGCAGTGACGAAGTCACGCCCTAGCAGCGAAGCGACCCTAGCAGTGACGAAGTCAC